>JBAVKY010000199.1:0-15717 GCA_049688555.1 Propionicimonas sp. | reverse complement strand
ATGGACATCCGCACGGCGACGCGCACAGGCATGTTCGGCGTGGTCTTCGGATGGCAGTACTCGGACATCATGCGGGTGACGTTGGTGACCGGGACGCACAGCTCGCGCCCACTGCGCTCAAGCAGTTGGCGGAAAGTGACGTCGGCGCTGCCTGTGAAATCCTCCAGAACTTCGCCGAGGAACTGGTAGCTGCGCTGACCGGGGTGCATACCGCGCGTGATCGCGGTCCGCATCATCGAGCCGAACCGGCCGCCCCCGCCGTCCATCACCAGGGTCTGCAGGTCGGTTGGCACCAGCCGAGCCATCTCGGCGCTGGTTGCGCCCAACGCGGCGAACATCGCCAGGATGCTGCCGACACTGGTCCCCGCCACCCGGCGGATCTGGGCAGGGTAGATCCCCGCCTTCTCGAGAGCCTGGATCGCGCCGATGTAGGCGTACCCCTTCGCTCCGCCGCCCTCGAAGCTGAGGTTCTCCCAGGGGTAGTGCGAACCACCGGAGCTCGTTGGAGCCACCGGCGGTTGCTTGACCGTTTCCAGCGGCGGCAGGGGGAGCGGCGGCGGGTCGGAGAACATGAGAGTGGCTCGCCGGTAATGATCCGGGGTAGCTCGCTCGGTGATCGCCAGCCAGTTGCGCGGCCCATGCGTGGTCGGATCAGCGTTCACGGCAGCTCCATAGGGTTGGCTATCCTAAGTTCAGGCTCCACCCTGCGGGTGTGAGGAGTCAAGGGCCCGCGTTGACTCCTCAAGGATGCCCGCGTAAGGGGTCGTGCCTCAGGTAGAAATGCCCGCGTGGCTGCGCGTCCACCTTCGCCCGAGCAGCACCTCTCGGCAATCCCCGGGGGCCGATGGGAAGTCTTCGCCGACGGATGGCTCCTGGTCAAGGGATCCAGCCCCGCCGGATGCGTCCCCGACACGGCCAGAATCCTCACGGACCCGGCCGCGGACCGCGCCGAAACCGAACCGCGACAGCCCGAATCGATAGGCGCGTCTGCCTGGGGCCCGCAGTGGCCGAATGGTCCCCGAGTAAACCGGGTGAAGCAGTGGTAGGCCCGCCCACCGGCGGTGAGGTCCGTCCGAGAGGTCTGAAAAGGGGCGCCCGGGACACTGGGGTGGGCGTCCTCGGGCGCTTGAAGGGAGTATTCATGGCCACGTTGCTATGGATCGTTGCCGCAGCATTGGTGATTGGCGGCGTACTGGCCCTGTTCCGGGGTCAGATGCTGTGGGGCATTGTGTTGATCGTGGTAGGGCTGCTGGTTGGCCCCGGCGGAGTGAGCATCTTCCACTGACCGGACCACGACCGCGCTGATCCTGCTTGCCCGGGCCTGACCCCAGTCGAGGGGTCGTCTCGCGCGGGGCGTACTGTGGGTGGATGGACACACTCGACCGCATGTTCTGGGTCACATTCCAGCAGGATCTTGCTTCGCTCACGCCGCTTGTCGACGTACTCCTTCTGCGTGGGGACTGGACGGCCCAGGACCTGTACTCGTCGGTGGACGGAGTGGAGCTGGTCAAGGCCACATGGACGCTGTTCGGGCTGCGCGATCGATTGACCGCGGCGACCCAGGTGTCCCCCAAGGACAGAGTGGCTCTGCGAGATTTCCTGCTGGGGAGGCCGGAGTGGACCCGCAACATCACGCCGGCTCCCACCGCGGCGGTGTCCCCACCGGAAGCCCAGGAGCCGTTCACCGACGAGAACGAGGTCCGGGAGAAGCTGGCGGACTCCATCGCGAACCTCATCGAGGTCAGGTCACGCATCGAGGCGGGCACCTTCCGCAGCTCCACTGAGTTGGCCTGCCTCGACAATGAGCTGGCCTCAGCAATCGAACTTCTGCGCCTGATCACTCGCGACGTTCGACGCCAGGAACAGACCCAAGGTCAGCAGCCGGCGACGAGTCCGTGACCGGACGCGCCGCGCCCTGAAGGCTGGGGGATGCGCCGAAGGCTGGGGATTCGCCGCTCGTGGGGTTGGCAAACGAGGCCGACTACCCGCCGCCTTCGATGGATCAGTCGACGGCCTTCTTGACGTCAGCGACGACGTCCTCGACGAAGTCGTGGACCCTTTCACCGATTTCCTTGGCCTTGGCGGCCGCCTGCTCCTTGACGCCGTCGGCTTCGAGTTCCTCATCACCGGTCAGGTCGCCAATGACTTCCTTGGCCTTGCCGACGGCTCCTTCGGCAGCGTTCGAGACCTTGTCGTCGATGCCCATGATGGTCTCCCTCTCGCTTCGAAGGATCGAGGAGTCCGACCCCTCGCAGCCAGCCTAGAGTCCGCAGAAGATCGGCGGTAGGGCCCAGCGCCACCGTCCGTAGCATCAGCGGCAGGCCCGTACGTTTCGCGGAACAGGCCGTCCAACCACTTCTGCTTGGGGATTGTTTGGACGTGTCCTCGTCCTTGGCCGGTGGTCAGTGTCCGGCCGTGGCGGGATCCAGGTCGGGGTGCTGGGATCTCATCGTATCGAGGCGGTCCAGAATGAGGGCAAGGCCGAACTCGTATTCGTTGTCGTAGTCGTAGCCGGGCTGCAGGACGTGGTGGATGGTCATTTCGGCGAGGTGCGGGTACTGGTCGGCGGGTACCTTCGCCAATAGGATCTGGGCGCGTTCAGCGGTCTCCTCGGCGGTGGCGAACGGGAGGGTGCGTTCTTGCAGTGCGAATCCGTAGATGTGGCTGTCGAGGGCGGAGAACGCGTGGGCGGCCAGGGTGATCGAGAAGCCGGCATTCCGCAGGCATCTGATGGCGGTTTCGTGGTGATCGAGGGTCGCGGGACCGGGGGTGGTCCGGGCATCCATCAGGCCGATGGCCCAGGGGTGTCGTGACAGGACGGCCCGGGCCGAGAACGCCCGCTTGCGCATGGCCGTCTTCCAGTCGTCGTGGCCGGAGGGCAGCTCGATCTCGCTGAAGACCGCGTCCATCATGGCGTCGAGAAGGTCTTCCTTGTTGTTGACATGGTTGTACAGCGACATCGGGGCTCCCGCGAGTTCCCGTGCGAGTCGACGCATGCTGAGTGCCTCGATGCCGTCCTCGTCGGCAAGGCGGAGTGCGGCCTCCAGGACGCGCTCCCTGGTCAAGGGAGGCCGCGGTCTGGCGGTCGGGGTGGGATTCGGGACCATTCCTGGCCTCCTCCTCGGGCGTCTGGGCAACAGTGCCCATGCTTGGATCCGCTGCCCACGTGCTCCCGCCGAGTAGGTTGCAGAGTACACGTACACCGTACGCTGAACCGGGCGAAGCCGGAACCGGCTCCTACGCAGCCTGACCCCACAAGGGGATCTTGATGTCGAACCTCACCGCAGAACCGTCCGCCCACCTGACCCCGGTGCCTGAGGCGACCAGGATGAGGGCGATCGTCCAGAACGCGTATGGGTCCTCGGAAGTCCTCGCGTTCGCAGACATGGACAAGCCGGTGCCGGGTGACGACGACGTGCTGATTCGGGTGCACGCGGTTTCACTGCATGCCGGTGATCACATCCTTCTTCGCGGTATCCCCTACCCATCCCGCTTCTTCGTGGGTTGGCCCAAGCCCAAGAACTTCGTGCCGGGACTCTCTGTCGCTGGCGTTGTGGAAGCGGTCGGCGCGGCGGTGAAGAACCTGAGACCGGGTGACGAGGTCTTCGGGGAATGCCGTGGCGCGTGCGCCGAGTACGCCTTGGGCACCGAGAAGACCCTCGTGGCCAAGCCCACGGGACTCACTTTTGTGCAGGCGGCCGCGATCCCGACATCCGCCCTCGCGGCCCAGCATGGCCTGCGGGACGCGGCCAAGGTGAAGCCGGGCCAACGGGTCCTGATCAACGGTGCGTCGGGTGGTGTCGGGATCTACGCCGTGCAGATTGCCAAGACCCTGGGTGCGCATGTCACGGGAGTGTGCAGTACGGGCAATGTCGAGATGGTGCGCAGGCTGGGCGCCGACGAGGTCATCGACTACACGACCGAAGACTTTGTCAGCGGTGCCAGGACCTATGACCTCATTTTCGACAATGTGGGCAACCACTCCTTCAGTCAACTCCGGCGAGCGCTCACCCCGCAGGGTCTCGTGATCCCCAACTCCGGGACCGTGAGCATGGCCAGCATGGTCGGCGGGATGGTCAGATCACTCTTCGCCCGCCAGAAGGACGTCCGGTTCATCTCGTCCCCGAACCGCCAGGATCTCCTCGCGCTGTCTGAACTGATCAGTGCCGGAAAGCTCACCACCGTCATCGACCGGACTTACCGGCTCGACCAGACCCCCGAAGCCATGACGTACGTCGGCGCCGGGCACGCCCGGGGCAAGGTGGTCATCCTCGTCCAAGCCGACCCCGAAGACTCCTAGCCTCGCGAGCCCTTCGGGGGGCAGCAGCTCGGTTCGCCCGATTTGTTCAACAACGCACCCGCTCGCACAACGAGCACCCCCCCGGGACGGCCGCCATGCCACCGGCCGCTCGGTAACGCGGCTCACTGGGTGCTCGCCAAACCACTTAAGGAGATTGGCATGACCATCAACGATCGAACCGCCCCGACCACACGGACGAGGATGACGCCATTGCGGAGGACCTCGCTGGTCGCCGGCGCCCTCTACCTGCTCACCTTCGTCTCCATCCCGACCCTCGGCCTCTACGCTGCAGTGCGCGCCCCGAACTACATCCTCGGGGCCGGCCCGGACACTCCGGTGTACATCGGCGTCATCCTGGAGTTGATCGTGGGCCTCGCCGGCATCGGCACGGCCGTCGCCTTGTACCCCGTGCTCAAGCGGCAGAACGAAGGGGTCGCGCTGGCCCTTGTCGGCTCGAGGACGGTGGAAGCAGCCACCATGTTCTCCGGCGTCGTCACCCTGCTGGCAGTGGTGACCTTGCGGCAGTCCGGAGCCGGAGCGGACGCGCTGATCACCAGCTCGGCGCTGATCTCCTTGCACGACTGGACGTTCATCCTTGGACAGAGCCTCATGCCGGCGGCCAACGGCCTGTTGCTCGGGTCCCTGCTGTACCAGTCGCGCCTGGTGCCGAGGGCGCTCCCGGTGCTGGGCTTCGTCGGGGCGGGGCTGCTCCTCACGGCGACCACCGCCCAGGTCTTCGGCGTCTTCGGGTACGGCTCGCCCATCACAGGGCTCATGGCAATCCCGATCGCTGCCTGGGAGTTCTCCCTCGGCATCTACCTGGTCGTCAAGGGCTTCAAACCCAGCCCGATCACCGCCGAAATCGTGGACGCCGCCGCGCCACCCGACCCCCGCGTCCTCGTTTCCTGACTGTCGAAGACGACGAGCCTGAAGGGAGTCCCACCGTGACCGCCACCCCCACGCCGACCACTCAGGACGCAGGCCTGACCCGTCCGCCCCGGGCCGGTCTCCGGCCGAGGGGACACCCTGGTTGGGTGGTGGCCGGCTCGCTGGCCGCGGGGCTCACGAGCGCTGTGCTGCTGGCCGGCGCCCCGTTCGTCCCGGCCACGGAGGATGGCGTCACCGGTGCGATCCTGTGCGGGTTCGCGCTGGGCTGGACGATGCTGGCAGTGCTCTCCGCGGTTTTCACCGACCAACCGCAGCCGTGGGCCCTGGTTCCTGCCCTGTTCATGGGACTGGGCGGCCTGCTGCTGATGATGGTGGGCACCCCAGTGCGCGACGTACTCAATTGGATGTGGCCGCCCGCCCTGCTCGTGCTGGCGATCTGGATGATCGTCCGTACCCGTCGGGGGCTTCGTAGCAGGAGCCGTTGGTTTCTCTATCCAGTGATCGCCGTCCTGGTGCTCGCCGCGTTGGGCGGCGGCTACGAGACCGTCGGCGAGGCGGTGGATGCGAAGGCCTATCCGATGCCTGGTCAGCTGATCGACGTGGGCGGCCACAGCCTGCACCTGAGCTGCACCGGCTCAGGCAGTCCCACAGTCGTGCTCGAGCCGGGCCTCGGCGAGATGTCCTCGAACATGGGATGGATAGCGCCGGTCGTCGCCAGTGACACGCGCGTCTGCGTCTACGACCGGGCAGGCCGCGGTTGGAGCCAGCCCGCTGACACAGCCCAGGACGGCACCCAGATCGCGACCGAGCTCCACACGCTGTTGCAGCGCGGACACGTCCCAGGACCCTATGTTCTGGCAGGCCATTCCTTCGGCGGTCTCTACGTGCTCGCCTTCGCCGCTCGCTACCCCGACGACGTCGCCGGCATGGTGCTGGTGGACTCCACCGCACCCAAGCCGGCTGCCGAACCGGGAGCGGCTGCGCCTGACGGCAACGCCACCGGACTGATCGCCAGGGTGACGGCAGGGCTCTCGATCTCGGCTCGGCTGGGGTTGGGCCGTCTGTACGCCCTGGTCGCCTTCGACAGCCTCCCGCCCCAATCCCGGGACGAAGTACGCGCCAGCCTGGCAACCCCCAGCAATCTCCGTAGCGCCGTCGACGAGTTCGTCCAGGCGAACACCGCCATGAGGCAGGCGGGAACGCTGACCGACTTCGCCGACAAGCCGTTGGTCGTGCTCACCGCCGGTGTCGGCAGCGACGCCGCTCACTCGGCGTCGCAGAACCACCTCGCCACCCTGTCGACCAACAGCGTCCACCACGTCGTCGACGGGGCCGACCACGAGGCCCTGGTCGCAGACCAAGAACACGCGGCCGCCACCACCCAGGCGATCGTCGACGTCGTCGCGTCGGTCCGGAACACACGCCCGCTGATCAGGTGACCCGGGGCGCGAACCGCGAGCGCCGCTCCAGGCATTGCGTCGGTCGTCGCGGCCCTGGCTCCAAGCCCATCCGCCCCAGAACTCCAAGGAAGGAAGTCCTCGCGGGCGGATGGCTCCTCATCAAGGGATTCAGCCCGCCGGATTCATCCCCGACACGGCCAGAATCCTCTCAGATCCGGCCGTCGACCGCGCCGAAACCGAACCGCGGACCACCTGAAGTCGGCGCCGGCCAACAGACGTCGCCACCACCTAGCTGATCGTCGCGTGCCACGCCTGCAGCGACCGGACGGTCTCGGAGCCGGCGAGCTGTGCCGCGATCCCCTCCGCGGCGGCCAGCGCCTCTGAGGTGGTCGTGATGTACGGGACTCGGGTCCGAATCGCGCTCTTGCGGATGTAGCTGTCGTCGTACTCCGACGACCTTCCCGCAGGCGTGTTGATGACGAGCTGCACCCGGCCGTCGCGGATGTCGTCGTCGAGGTTGGGGTGTCCTTCATGCAGCTTGAGCACTGGGTCGGACTCGATGCCGTGCTCGGCGAGGAAGCGCTGCGTACCTCCGGTCGCGCGGATCCTGAACCCTGATCCGACCAGGCTGCTGGCCGCAGCCAGGATGTTCGCGCCGGGGCTGCCCGCGCCGGAGTCGATCCGGTCGCGCTCGGCCACGGTGATCAGCACCGTGCCCAACGTCGGGAGCTGTGACTGGGTCGCCTCCTGCGACTTGAAGAACGCGAGGCCGGGGTTGGTGGCCAGCCCGAGCACCTCCCCGGTCGAGCGCATCTCAGGGCCGAGGAGCGGGTCGACCTCCGGGAACATGTTGAACGGGAACACCGCCTCCTTGACGCCATAGAAGGGCACCTCGCGCTTGCGTAGCCCCAGATCGCCGAGCTTTGCGCCGAGCATCAGCCGGGTCGCGAGCCGTGCCATGTTCACGTCGCAGACCTTCGAGACCAGCGGCACGGTCCGGGAGGCCCGCGGGTTCGCCTCGAGCACGTACACGACGTCGTCGAGGATCGCGTACTGGATGTTCATGAGCCCGACCACACCCAGCTCCACCGCGATGCGGCGGGTGTAGTCCTCGATGATGGCGAGGTGCTCGTGCGCGATGTTGACTGACGGGATAAGGCAAGCGGAATCGCCGGAGTGGATCCCTGCGTACTCGATGTGTTCCATGACCGCGGGCACGAACGCGTCCTGGCCGTCGCAGATCGCGTCGGCCTCGCACTCCGTCGCGTTCTCGAGGAAGCGGTCGATGAGGATCGGCCGGGCGCGGGTCACGCCTTGCGCAGCCGCCATGTAGCGGGCCAGCGCGTCCTCATCATGGACGATCTCCATGCCCCGGCCGCCGAGGACGTAGCTCGGCCGCACGATCACCGGGAAGCCGATCCCCTGCGCGACTCCGACGGCCTCCTCGGTCGTCACCGCCATGCCGGCCGCCGGCATCGGGATCCCCAGGCGATCCATGATGGCGCGGAAGCGGTCGCGGTCCTCGGCGAGGTCGATCGTCTCGGGGCTCGTGCCCAGGATCGGGACGCCCGCGTCCTCGAGGGCTCGGGCGATGTTGAGCGGGGTCTGGCCGCCGAACTGGCACACCACGCCCTCCGGCCGCTCGCGCTCGTAGATCGCGAGCACGTCCTCGACGGTCAATGGCTCGAAATACAGCCGATCAGAGGTGTCGTAGTCGGTCGAGACCGTCTCGGGATTGCAGTTCACCATGATCGTCTCGAAGCCCGCGTCGCGAAGCGTGTACGCGGCATGGACGCAGCAGTAGTCGAACTCGATGCCCTGGCCGATGCGATTGGGACCGCCGCCCAACACCATGACCTTACGGGTGTCGGGGGCGAGCGGCCTGGGCGCCGGCAGTGGGTTGGGGCGCTCGAGGGTGTACGTCGAGAAGTAGTACTCGGCGCCCTCGACGCCGCTGACCGGCACCGCCTCGTACCGGTGGACGATGCCGTCGGCGATCCGGCGGGCACGTAGTTCGGTCTCGCCCACGTCGAGGACGCGGGCCAGGTACGCGTCGCCGAGACCATGCTCCTTCGCCCGCCGCAACACGCCGGCGGGCAGGTCGGAGAGTCGGCCACGGTAGGCCTCGACCTCGGTCTCGACGTCCACCATCGCCTTCATGTGCTCATGGAACCAGGCCTTGATGTGCGTGCGATGGACCAGTTGCTCCACGGTGGCTCCCGCGCGCAGGGCTTCGTACAAGAGGTACTGGCGCTGCGACGTCGGGTACTCCAGGCGGCGCAGCAACTCGTCCAGCCCGAGCGACCGGAAGTCGGCGGCGTTGCCCAGGCCGCTGCTGCCGTTCTCGAGCCCGCGGATCGCCTTGCCGAACGCCTCGGGGTAGTTCTTCGCGATGCTCATGACCTCGCCGACGGCGCGCATCTGTGTGCCGAGCCGGTCGATCGCCCCGGGGAACTTCTCGAACGCCCAGCGGGAGAACTTGGCGACCACGTAGTCGCCGTCGGGGGTGTAGCGGTCGAGGGTGCCGTCTCGCCAGTAGGGGATCTCGTCCAGCGTCAGGCCGGCAGCCAGCAGCGTGGACACCATCGCGATCGGGAAGCCCGTCGCCTTGGACGCCAACGCGGAACTCCGGGACGTCCGGGGATTGATCTCGATGACCACGATGCGGCCGGTGGCCGGATCGTGGGCCAGCTGGACGTTCGTACCGCCGACGACGCCGATCGCGCTCACGATGCGGTAGGCGATCTGCTGCAGCGTCGCCTGTAGGGCGGGCTCGATGGTCAGCATCGGGGCCGTGCAGAACGAGTCGCCGGTGTGGACGCCCACCGCGTCCACGTTCTCGATGAAGCAGACCGTGATGAGCTGATCCTTGGCGTCTCGGACGACCTCGAGTTCGAGTTCCTCCCAGCCGAGGATCGACTCCTCGACCAGGACCTGGTCGATCGGGGACGCCTGTAACCCGCGGAAGACGATGGTGCGCAACTCATCGACGTCGTTCACGAAGCCGCCGCCGGTTCCGCCCATCGTGTACGCGGGGCGGATGACGCAGGGGAAACCGATCTCGGCCGCGAACAGCTCGGCGTCGGCGATCGTGCCCACCGTCTTCGAGCGAGGCATGTCGACACCCAGTTCGGCCATCGTGCGCTTGAACGTCTCGCGGTCCTCGCCGCGCTCGATGACCGACTGGCTGATGCCGATCATTTGGACGCCGTGCTCGGCGAGCACGCCGGTGCGGGCCAGCGCCGTGGACAGGTTGAGGCCGGTCTGGCCGCCCAGGTTCGGCAGCAGACCGTCCGGTTTGGAGATCTTGATGATCTCGGTCAGCCGCTCGAGGTTGAGGGGCTCGATGTACGTCTCGTCGGCCATCACCGGGTCGGTCATGATCGTGGCGGGATTGGAGTTCACCAGGACGACCTGGTAGCCCAGCGCCCGAAGCGCCTTGCAGGCCTGGGTTCCTGAGTAGTCGAACTCGCACGCCTGTCCGATCACGATCGGACCAGAGCCGATGATGAGGATCTTGTGGACGTCGTCACGTCTGGGCATGGGCACTCCTCGCTCCTACGCTGCAGCCGTCGCGAAGGTTACCGCAATGGCCGCGTGGCCGTTCGGTGCAGTTCGCCGCACCCCAGCCTCCGAACAGCTCTGGCCCAGCGCATTGACTTCGTCCTGCCCCGGCCGGACACTTGCTCCACGCTGACCCGCCCGAGTAGTGATGGCGTGGCGAATGCAGTTTCGGCCAGGTGAGGGAGGTGGGCCATGAACGCTCGTGAGGACCGGATCGTCGAGTTCCATCGGTTGCATGCCTCAGGGTGTTTCGTGATGCCGAACCCGTGGGATGTGGGCAGCGCGCGGGCTTTGGCGCAGCTGGGGTTCCCGGCGTTGGCGACGACGAGCGCGGGGTTTGCCTGGAGTGTGGGCCGGGCGGACTACCAGGTCGGACTCGATCAGATGCTGGAGCATCTGAGTGACGTCGCGGGCGCGGTGGAGGTGCCGGTGAACGCAGACTTCCAGGGAGGTTTCGCGGTCGATCCGGAGCAGGTGGCTGTCAACGTGAGATTGGCCGCGAACACGGGGATCGCCGGCCTGTCGATCGAGGACTCCTCGGGCGATGAGGATGATCCGCTGTTTGCGTTCGACCTCGCTGTCGACCGGGTGCGGGCGGCGCGACGTGCCATCGATGAGAGTGGCACGGGGATAGTCCTGACCGGTCGCTCCGAGGGTTTCGTCTGCGGGCGTCCCGACATCGAGGAGACGATCCGGAGGCTGTGCGCCTACGCCGAAGCAGGTGCCGATTGCCTCTATGCCCCACGAATCTCCTCGTTGGAGCATGTCGCGGCGATCGTCTCAGCAGTGTCACCCAAGCCGGTGAACCTGCTGATCAACGCCCCGTTCGCAACCGTGGCGGACGCGGCAGGGCTGGGAGTGCGACGAATCAGCGTGGGGGGCACCCTCGCGCGCACCGCCTGGGGCGGATTCCTGGCAGCTGCGAAGGAAATCGCTGAGGAGGGGACGTTCACCCGGTTCGACCACTTGCCGAACGTCGATGCCTTGTTCGACGTTCCTGAACGCGTTTCTCCGTCGCCCGAATTTCCCGACGGGGGGCCGCTGCGCCTCTAGCGTCAGTGCCTCAGGAACGCTCAGCCGAGCCGTTGGGTGGTCTCCCGCACGACCAGGCGGGGCTGGACGACGATCTCGCGCGGCGGTTGGCCCGGGATCTGTTCCAGGGCCAAGTCGACCGCCGCGCGGGCCAGTTCGTGGGCGTCCTGGGAGACGGTTGTCATTTGGACGTGGGGGATGCGGGCGAGCCGGGAGTCGTCGTAGCCCATGATCGATAGGTCTTGGGGGACTCGTTGGCCGGTTCTGGCGGCGAAGGCCATGGCGCCGGTCGCGCAGCGGTCGTTGAAGGCGATCACCGCTGTGGGTGGCAGGGAGCGGGTGAGCAGCTCTCTCATTCCTCGTGCTCCGTCCTCTTCGGTGAGACCGCCGCTGATGACGTCGACGTGGTCGGCCAGGCCGAGCCTTCGCATCGTGTTGCGGTAGCTTGCGCGGCGGTCCGCGCTGCCGGGGGCGTCCGCGCCGTCGATGTGGGCTATCCGCTGGTGCCCGAGTTCGGCGAGGTGGTTGACGGCCATCCGGAGGCCGGCCTTGTCATCACCGCGGACGATGCCGAGGAAGGGTGCTTTGAGGCGGCGGGCCACCGATACGACGGGGACCCGGTCGGCGTAACGCTTGAGGTCGTCGGCGTGGGTTTTGGTGCCTAGGACGATCAGGGCGTCGCACCGTTCTCGGATCAGGGACTCCACGGCGGTCGTCTCGTCCCGGGTGGGGGCGACCGCGCTGAGGGCGACGTCGTAACCGTTCTCGGCGGCTGCCAGATAGATCTGTTCGACCACATCGCCGTGGAACGGCTGCTGCAGTTCGAAGCAGATCCCGATCAGCCTGGAGGAGTTTTGGCGCAGCTTCCGGGCCCGGTCATCGGGCACATAACCCATCTCGTGGGCGATTTTCAGTACCTTCTCGCGGGTGGCGTCGCTGGCGCCGGGCGCGTCCCGCATGACGATCGACACCAATGGACGGGACACGCCGGCCGCCTTCGCCACGTCGCCCATGGTTGGCCGTCTTCCCCGCTGGACCCCGTTGCCGGTGTTCTCGTGCGGTTCGCCAGCACCGTTCCGCCCCATGACGTCCTGATCCTTCCCCGGGCCGCCTGAGCGTCTGCCGTCCGTCGGTCGCAGCCTACGGCCCGGCGGGGGCTGGGGCCCTCCCTCATGAGTTCTTGTAAGCACCTCTTGACACGCTCCTCCTGATGCATCTAACCTAGCACGAGTTAGTAGCACGTGCTAGCAAAGGAGATAGCGCACATGCCCAATGTCTTGGAAGTCACTTCGCCGAATGCGCCGCGGACACCGTGGCCGCTGCGGGTAGCCCTGATCGGGGCTGGCCGGATCGGCTCCAGCCACGCCGAGATCGTCGCCAACCGGGTGCCCGGTGTCGAACTGGCGATGATCTACGACCCCGCCGATGGCGCTGCGGCCAAGCTGGCCGCCAGCCTCGCGGTGCCGGTCGCCACCCAGTCCCTCGATGACGTCTGGAACAGCCCCGACGTCGACGCTGTCGTCATCGCGGCCCCGGCCCGGTCACACACCGACCTGGTGGTGGCCGCGGCTGCGGCCGGGAAGCACGTGTTCGTCGAGAAGCCGATGGCGGTCACCCTTGCCGACGCCGACCGTGCGATCGCGGCTGCCGAGGCGGCGGGAGTGGTGCTGCAGGTCGGCTTCAACCGCCGCTTCGCGCCCGGGTTCGTCGGGGCCCGAGCCAACGTGGACGCCGGCACCATCGGGACGCCGCAGCTGCTCCGATCTCTCACCCGTGATCCCGGCCCGTTCCAGGCCGACCCGGCCCGCATCCCCCAGTGGACCATCTACTTCGAGACGCTGATCCACGACTTCGACACGCTGTGCTGGCTCAACCCGCAGGCAAAGCCGGTGCGCGTGACCGCGCTGGCCGACGCGCTGGTCCGACCGGACGCCAAGGCCGGCGGTCACCTGGACACCTCCGTGGTCACCATCGAGTTCGACAACGGCGCCATCGCCGTCGCCGAGGCCAACTTCTGCGCGATGTACGGCTACGACGTCCGCGGCGAGGTCTTCGGCTCTCTGGGCATGGTCACCGCCGGCGACGTCCGCTCCAGCGACCTGACCACGTACACCGCCGCCGGCATCAGCATCGACACCGCCCGTCGGGACACCGACCTGCTGTACCGCGCCTACCTCGGCGAGTTCGAGGCATTCGCGACCGCGATCCGCGCCGGAGGGCCGTCCCCGGTGCCCGGTTCGGCCGCCCGGCTCGCCCTGACCATCGCCTTGGCCGCGATCAAGAGCATTCAGGAACGCCGCGGCGTCAGCCTCGAGGAGGTCGACCGATGAGCTACTCACTCGCCGCCAGCGCCGAGATGATCTACCTCGACCTGCCGTTCAACGAGCGTGTCGCCCGGATCCGTGACCGAGGCCTGCTGGTCGAGATCTGGGACTGGTCGAACAAGGACATCGAGGCCCTCGCCACCAGCGGCGCCAAGATCGTCTCGATGACCGGCTACCTCACCGGGAACCTGACCGACGACGACGGGATCGCTGAATTCCTGGCCACCGCCGAGCGGTCGCTGGCGGTCGCCGAGCGACTGGACTGCCCGAGCCTGAACGTGCACGGCACGGGGCTGGGGGAGGGCGGGCTGCCGGTCAAGCCGGTCCAGGTCGTCACCCCGGCGATGTGGCTCCGCGCCGCCGACACCTTGGGCCGGCTCGCCGAGCTGGGCGAGAAGCACGGACGGGTCTTCACCCTGGAGAACCTGAACCTGCCCGTCGACCATCCCGGGACGCCGTTCGCCCTCGCCGCCGACACCCGGACGCTGGTCGCCGCGGTCGACTCGCCGCATCTGCGGATGAACCTCGACCTCTACCACGCCCAGATCGGTGAGGGGAACCTGATCGAGCTGGTGCGGGAGTGCCAGCCGTGGATCGGTGAGATCCAGGTCGCCGACGTCCCGGGTCGCTGCGAGCCGGGCACGGGCGAGGTCAACTACGCCGCGGTTGCCCGGGCGCTGAAGCAGCTCGACTACTCCGGCGTGGTGGCCATGGAGGCCTTCGCCCAGTCCGATTCCGACGCCGCCCTGGACGCGTTCTGCGCGGCCTTCGCGTGATGAACACCCAACGACAGGAGTGAGTTCATGAGCGAGCAGTACCTGGTGGAGATGGAGGACATCACCGTCCAATTCCCTGGCGTCCTGGCGCTGGACAAGGTCCGCTTCCGGGCCGAGCCCGGCAAGGTCCACGTCCTTCTCGGCGAGAACGGAGCCGGCAAGAGCACGATCATGAAGGTGCTCGCCGGTGTGAACACCGACTACGAGGGCCGGATCCGGTTCAAGGGCGAGGAGATCGTCGCCCGCAGCATCGACGAGCAGCGGCAGCGCGGCGTCAGCATCATCTTCCAGGAGATGAACCTGCTGAAGAACCTGACGGTGGCGGAGAACATCTTCCTGGGTCGCCAGCCGACCACCAAGACCGGCGGGGTCGCCTGGGGCGAGATGTACGGCCAGGCCCGGGTGCTGCTCGACTCGATCCACTCCGACATCTCCGAGCACGCCCTGGTGAGCACGCTGAGCGTGGGCCAGATGCAGATGGTGGAGATCGCGAAGGCACTGTCCTTCCGCTGCGACATCATCATCATGGACGAGCCCACCTCGGCCCTGACCGAGAAGGAAGTCGACGCCCTCTTCGCGATCATCGCCAAGTTGAAGAGCCAGGGTGTGGCGATCGTCTACATCTCGCACAGGCTCGAAGAGATCCTCCGCATCGGGGACGCGGTGACGGTCTTCCGGGACGGCAAGTACATCGACACCGTGGCAGTCCAGGGCCTCACCACCGACCGCATGGTCGCGATGATGGTCGGTCGGGAGATGACCGAGTACTACCCCAAGGTGGACGTGGAACCCGGCCAGGTGATGCTGGAAGCCCGCGACATCGTCCAGGGTCATCGACTCAAGGGGGTGTCCTTCCAGGCCAGGGCCGGCGAGATCACCGGGTTCTACGGGCTGATGGGCGCCGGCCGTACCGAACTGATGCGCTGTGTCTTCGGGGCCGACCCCTTCGACTCCGGTGAGATCCACATCAAGGGCCAGCGCCAGAACATCACTAGCTGCGAACAAGCCAAACGGCTGGGGCTCGCCCTGCTCACCGAGGACCGCAAGAACCAGGGGCTGATCCTCAACTTCGACGTGAACACCAACATCTCGTTGGCCAACCTGGATCCGGCGATGGGCCCGATGGGCATCAGCCACGCCAAGGAGAACCAGAACAACCAAATCCTGGTGGAAGCCGTCCGGGTGAAGACACCCTCACTTCGCCAACTGGTCAAGAACCTATCGGGCGGCAACCAACAAAAAGTCGTCATCTGCAAGTGGCTCAACACCACCGCCGACATCGTCATCTTCGATGAACCAACCCGCGGTATCGATGTGGGCGCGAAGGTCGAAATCTATCGAATCATGAACTCGCTCAAGGAAGCGGGGAAGGCGATCATCGTGGCCTCGTCCGAGCTGACCGAATGTATGGGCGTCAGCGACCGCATCTACGT
>JBAVKY010000198.1:0-9741 GCA_049688555.1 Propionicimonas sp. | reverse complement strand
ACGCGCGCCGCACAGGACCGAGGGATCATTGTTTCACGCGCATGCGTCAGCGATGGCACCAACGTCAACGGCAGACCGGGCCCTGATGTTCCCGGTCGCGACGTCGTCTGCTCCCTGGGGCCCGCTGGTCGCACCCTCGTCAGGCCTTGACAGCCAGGACTGGGATGTTGGCGTCCAGCAGGATCGCCTGCGAATGTGAGCCCAGGACAAGCTTGCCCACCGGGGTACGGCGCCGGATGCCGATCACGATCAGTTCGGCCTCCAGTTCGTCGGCGACGTCCAGCACGTCGTTCACGGCGTCCCTCCCGTGGACGACGTGCCGGACCTCATGGTCGACATCCGACGCGTGCAACAGCCCGTGGACGCGATCGAGCTGCTCGGCGCGCTCAGCGGCCAGTGCGGTGTCGTGATGGGTCGAGTGATCTGAGAAGACCACGACAACCTTGCACGCACGCAGCCTTGCCTCGGCGATGCCTTGCCTGACTGCCGCCTCGCCCTCGGGGCTGGCGACATATCCGACGACGATCCCGCTCATGGTCCCTCCAACACGCTTGGCCTGGGTAAACCGTAGTGGTCAAGATGGCTGGACCGCGCACGGACGTCGGTGCGGGCAGCGCGCCGAGCCCGAGCTCACTGCGACTTGGCTGCCCGGAACCCGGATTCGAGGTCAGCCAGGATGTCACTGATGTTCTCGATGCCGACCGCGAGACGTACCAGGCCAGGGGTCACGCCCGTGGCCAGCTGCTCCTCCTCGGACAGCTGTGAGTGCGTGGTCGAAGCCGGGTGGATGACCAGGCTGCGCACGTCCCCGATGTTTGCGACGTGGCTGTGCAGCTCCAGCGCCTCGACGAACCGCCGACCTGCCTCAGACCCACCCTTGATCTCGAAGGCCAGGACCCCGCCCGTGCCGAGCGGAGCGTACTTGCGGCCCAGCTCGTACCAGGGGCTGCTCGGCAGTGCCGCGTAGTTCACCGACTCGACCTCGTCACGTGCCTCGAGCCACTCGGCGACGGCCTTGGCGTTGGCCACGTGCCGCTCGATGCGCAGGCTCAGCGTCTCCAGGCCTTGGGCGATGAGGAACGCGTTGAAGGGTGAGACCGCGCTACCCAGATCGCGAAGCAGCTGCACGCGTGCCTTGAGGATGAACGCGAGGTTCGCCCCAAGCGCGCTGCCGACTCCAAGGTCGCGAGCGTAGACCAGCCCGTGGTAGCTGGGGTCCGGCTGGTTGAAGTTGGGGAACTTGGCGGGGTTCGCTGCGAAGTCGAAGTTGCCCGAGTCGACGATCACGCCCGCGATGGCAGTGCCGTGGCCCCCGAGGTACTTGGTCGCGGAGTGCACGACGACGTCCGCGCCATGCTCAAAGGGCCTGATGAGGTACGGCGTGGCCACTGTGTTGTCCACGACCAGCGGGACACCGGCCTCGTGGGCGACCCGCGCCACACCCTCGATGTCAAGGATGTCGTTCTTGGGGTTGGAGATCGTCTCCCCGAAGAGGGCCTTGGTGTTGGGCCTGATCGCTTCCCGCCAGCTGTCCAGATCGTCCGGGTTCTCCACGAAGCTGACCTGGATCCCGAACTTGGCGAACGTGTAGTGGAGCAGGTTGTAGGTTCCGCCGTAGAGGCTGGGGCTGGAGACGACGTGGTCGCCCGACTCGGCGACGTTGAGCAGCGCCAGGGTCTCGGCCGCCTGCCCGCTCGAGACGAGCAGCGCGGCGACGCCACCCTCGAGGGATGCGATCCGCTCCTCGACAGCGGCCTGGGTCGGGTTCATGATCCGCGTGTAGATGTTGCCGAACTCCTTCAGCCCGAACAGGTTCGCGGCGTGGTCGGCGCTGTTGAACGTGTAGCTGGTGGTCTGGTAGATCGGCAGGGCGCGTGCGTTCGTCACCGCATCCGGGCTCTGGCCGGCGTGGATCTGGCGGGTCTCAAAGGACCAGGCGTTGTTCATCTGTGCGTCTTCCTCGTGTCGGCCCCGGAGGGCTGTGCGGGTGCGACGATGGTCCGGAATCGGATGACCCGTCCCGAACCCCGTCAGAGGGTTCGGGGCCTTGACAAGCAAGACCCGCGCTTGCTGCGTCCCACCTCGCGGCAGTGGCAACCAGGTCCTCACCTGGGGCACCCCACCGCGGACGCAGGGTTGCCGCCCAGCCAGCCAGGGCTTGACGCTGGGGCTCTTGACCTGAGGCAAACCTTACCAGCCGGCTCACCCGAGCTGCAAGCGACCTGGAGCGTGTCCAGCGGGTGCATCCGGCCTTCGCCGACACGCTTGGCGCATTTCTGAGGTGCTCGCCGGCCCCCGGCCAGCTCGGCCATGACAGGCACGACGTCATGGCGATCAGAAGGCCATCAGCGCGCCGCAGTCCCTGCCTGGGCGCGTCCCGGAACCCCTAATCACCAAGGTCCGTTCACGCTTGGGCGGATGCGGCTTCGCGGGCACACGACTGCCCCCGGGATGGCAGGATCAATGCATGCCCGCCCCGCGCACTGCCTTCGTGCTGGGCGGCGGCGGCGTCCTCGGCGCCGCGGAAGTGGGGATGGCCAAGGCGCTGCTTGCAGCCGGGATTCAGCCCGACCTGATCGTCGGCACCTCGATCGGCGCCATCAATGGGGCCCTGCTCGCCGGTGACCCCACCGAAGCCGGGGCACGCCGTCTTGAGTCGGTGTGGGCGCATGCGGTCTCCGACGGCCCGTTGAGCAGGTCGTTGCGCGCCCGGGTGTCAGCCGTTGCGAGCAGCCGGGCCCGGGCGGCGGCGGACCCCGGTCCGCTGCGCCGGCTGCTCGCCGAGCACCTCGCAAGGCCGCGGATCGAGGACCTGCCGGTGGAGTTCGCCTGCGTGGCGGCCAGCATCGAGCGTGCGGCGGAGCATTGGTTCACGATGGCCCCATAGTCCGGGCGGTACTTGCCTCGGCGGCGCTGCCGGGCATCTTCCCGGCGGTTGAGATCGACGGGGAGCACTTCCTCGATGGTGGGCTGGTCAACTCGATCCCGCTGGATCGCGCCCGGAAGATGGGGGCGGAGCGGGCCTTCGTGCTCCAGGTCGGCCGGATCGAACAGCCGCTGACCCCGCCGCGCAAGCCGTGGGAGGTGGCGATCGTGGCTTTCGAGGTCGCCCGTCGTGCGCGGTTCCACGCCTCGCTGGCCAAGGCACTCGAGTCGATCGAGGTGCACGTCCTGCCGACCGGGGGGATGGCTCCGCACGCGACCGAACGGGCGAACTTCGACCTGTTCGACACCACGCGAGTGCTCGAGCGCATTGCTGCCGCCGAGTCGGCCACCGCGGACTACCTGGTTGCCCACGTCCCGACTCCTTCGGGTGACACGCGCGCCGAGACTGGGGCCTGAGTCCCGAAGTGAGGATTCCACTGCCGGGTCGCTGGGTGCGACGCCTCGTGCTGCACCCTGTTGCGTGGACACTCGGCGTCTGCGTCGTCACTGCGGCCATCCCGCTGCTGCTGATCACCCTGTTCCTGACCTCAGTCGCCCGGTCTGGCCACGGCCGGATGCTCAGACTCATCGCGTTCGGCATCGTGTACCTGTCGCTGGAGGTCGTGGGGATCATAATCGCCTTCCTCACATGGCTGGCCAGCGGGCTCGGTTGGGCCATCCGCAGCCCCAGATTTGTCGAGATGCACTACCGCGTGCTGCGTTGGCTGCTCGGCGTGCTGTTCTGGTTCGGGTCCCGCCACTTCCAACTCACCGTGGTCGGCGATGGACCCGAGCTCCCCGGTGACGACGGCGACCCGCGGACGGTTGAACACCCCCTGCTCGTGCTCAGCCGCCACGCCGGTCCCGGGGACTCGTTCCTGCTCGTCCACGAACTGCTCTCCTGGGCGGGGCGCCGCCCTCGGATCGTCTTGAAGGACACCCTTCAGCTGGACCCTGTGATCGACCTGCTCTTCAACCGCCTGCCGATGGGCTTCGTCGACACGGCTTCTCAGACGCAGTCGCGCACGCTGGAAGAGGTCGCTCATCTGGCTGCCACGATGCAGAGCCGGGACGCACTGCTGATCTTCCCCGAGGGCGGGAACGCGACGCCTGGGCGAAGGCAACGGGCCATCCGACGACTGCGGGATGCGGGTCACGCAGATGCTGCCATGCGTGCCGAGGCGATGGTCCACCTCATGCCGCCGCGCCCCGCCGGTGTCGAGACGGCGCTCAAGGCCAACCTTGGCGTGCAGGTCGTCCTCGTTGCCCACACCGGCCTGGATTCGCTCGACTCCGCCGCGGACATCTGGCGGGAGATCCCCTTCAGCAAGACGCTGCACCTGCGTTGGCACGTGGTCCCCGGGGCTGAGGTCCCCGTAGATCGTGCGGGGCTGTCGGACTGGCTTTGCACGCAGTGGGAGGAGATGGACGGCTGGGTGTCTGCCATGCAGGCACAGTCCAGGACTCAGCATGGTTGACTGGTCGATGGTTCGTCCTGCCCATTCCGGCAAGCGGCCTCTGACAGGCCCGCCAAGCTCGACTGCCAGGTCCGGGGATCGGTGCCGCCGACGATCAGCCGGTGAGCGAGGTCGGCGAGGGAGTAGCTGGGATCGTCCTCGAACGCTCGGTCCAGGGCGATGGTGGCCAGGGCCCCCTCACCGTCCAGCCAAGCGATCAGGGCCAGGAAGGTGGCAGCGGGCGCCCCAGCCCCCTCGGGGGCGCATCGAACCGCATCGCAGAGGGTCTCGATCGTCTCTGCCCAGCACATCGGGCAGGCACGCTCAGCGATCGCAACGCGACGCAGCACAGTGTCGCGGACACGGATGTCGGCCAGGGCCATGTGCAATCGGGCAGCCGCAGCAGCGGTCAGCCCAGCGGCCTTCGCCGGAGGACGGCCGTCCGGCGGGAGCAGGAGGTCGTCCAGCCACTCGATCTCGGCGTCTCGCCAGCGCTCGACCCGGCTGGGGCGACGCCGTCCCGACAACGACGCGGCGACACGGCTCGCCCGCGGCTCGTCGCGGGCGAGCCGTGCAGCCACCGCTTCCCTGCTGGCCATCGGGGCGTACCCCGCGTAGACGAACTCGGCCTGCACGGAGGTCATGACCTCCTGGTCAAGGGCTGTGGCCTGCTCTGGGCAGCAGAGCGGATCGAGGCATGCGTGAGACCACCACACCCTTCCATTGGTGCTCAGGCACTCGGCCACCTCGACGCCGAGGCGGTCCAACTCCCCTGTCAGCTCTGACAGCCAGTTCGTCATCGGGAGGTCGTCGCGCACGGAGCCGTCGGGGGCATCGAGCCACGCGACGATGTCCACCGCGAGTCCACCTGTGCGGTGGACGCTTGAGGCCAGCGCGCCCGCCGCTGAGGTCATACCCGGCTCAGGGCGATCCAATCGGACCAGCACTGGCCAGTCGCGACCCGGGACCTCATGGATCATTACCACGACGCAGTCGCGCGGAGTGAAGCCGAGCAGGGGTGCGCACGAGGCGACCAGGCTGCTCGGGCAACTGATGAGCGGGGGGTTCGGGATGGCTGTCATGGGCCCAACCGTCGCGCGGAATCCGCGTCAGGTGAAGGGCGCTGAGCGGATCTGTGGACAACCGCGATCGCAGACAGCCAATCCGCGGCCGGGATCAGCCCTCGCCGACCTCGAGGACCCTCGCCGTCCAGGCCCCCGCCGGGGCGGCCACGCGGCACTCGTCGCCGGGCGAATGCCCCATCAGGGCGACAGCCAGCGGCGATTTGCGGCTGATGCGCTCGTCGTCGAGGAACGCCTCCACCGGATCGACGATCCGCACGACGCGTCGATGCCCATCCGCGTCCAGGATCACAACCCTGCTCCCCAACTCGACAACCGAGCCCAGGCGCTCGGGATCGACCGATCCGGCCGTGCCGAGCACGACAGCGAGCCGGTCGTGCTCTGCTTGGAGCCTCTCGAAATCGGCTACGACACGCTCATCGCGCTCATCCTCGACGAGAAGAGGGCGCATTGCGGGGAGCAACTCCTCGGCCAGTTCCACAAGGCGTGCCTGCAGCATTCGCCGGCCATCGGGGGTCAGCACCACCTGGTTCGAGTCAGGCATCAGGCCACCTCCGCCACATGAACGTAAGCCGACCGCGGGTCCAGGGAGTCGGTCGGGACGATCCGGGCGCCGAGCGGCAGCAATGCCAATCCTGCGAGCTTGAAGGAGGCTACTCCCAGCGGGATGCCGATGATGGTCAGACAGAGCAGCATCCCGGCCAAGAGGTGACCGAGGGCCATCTGCAGCCCTCCGAACACCAGCCACAGGATGTTGCCCAGCATCGACATGACGCCGGCTGACTGGTCCCTGACGACTGATCGGCCGAACGGCCAGAGTGAGTAGCGGGCAAGGCGGAAGGACGCGATGCCGAACGGGATGGTGATGATGAGAACGATGTTGATGATCCCGGCGATCACGTAGCCGAGCGCCAGCCACCAGCCGGCCAGGATCAGCCACAGGATGTTGCCGAGGGTCCGCATGTCCACATGATACTGGCGGTCCACACGCACGCGATCGTGCTCAGCGCGAAGGCAGAGCCCGCAGATGCTGTCGGGGATGGCCGCCGGCACGAATTCGATAAGTCAGCGGAGCCCGTCATGCGAACTCACCCGGACAGATTGGTGGGCTCGAGCGTCCCACGGCTTCCCCTCCGCAGAACACCCGAGCCCTTGCGAGAAGGATACGACCGATTGTGCGTGCTACGTCGCATTGGCTGGCGCATGTCGCAGGTTGATGTCGGCTCCGGTCGCCACCGCGGCCGCGGACCAGCAGCCGCAGATCCGGTGGCAGGCCCGCTGGCTGCGGTGGGAACCGACTACCGGTGACCATGGTCGCGCATGCCCACTCGTTCGTCATCGGCGTGGATGCGCGCGTCCGCACCCACGTGCTTGCGGTCCAATCCTGCGCTGCCACTAATCAGTGCTACTATGTACCAGTAGTTAGCAACACTGAGTAGTCGGATGAGGAGTTCTTCCGTGGGCAAGCAGGTGACCGAGATGCTCAAAGGGACGCTGGAGGGCATCGTCCTCGCGTTCCTGGCCGGCCGACCCGCGTACGGCTACGAGATCACGGCATGGCTGCGGGAGAAGGGCTTCTCCGACATCGCCGAAGGGACCGTCTACGCGCTGCTCATCAGGATCGAGCAGCGCGGCCTCGTCGACGTGGAGAAGGTCCCCTCCGAGAAGGGGCCGCCACGCAAGGTGTACTCCCTCAACGCTCAGGGACAGCAATACCTCGATGAGTTCTGGAGGACCTGGAGCTTCCTCACAGAACGGCTCGAGCAGCTCCGCGAAGGAGGCAGGTAGACATGGCCGCACGGTGGATCGAGCAGAAGAGGCACTACCGGCAGTACAAGTCGCGCATCGAACAGCTCCCTGCGAGCTATCGCATAGCAGTTGCCGCGTTGGAGCGGTACTTCAACCACCTCGGCGGGCTTGGTGATGGAGACAGCATCCTGTCGATGCTGGACGACCTTGCTGACCTCTTCGAGCAGGGCGCGGCGGAGCGAACCCCGATCCGCGAGATCGTCGGCGAAGACCCCGTGGAGTTCGCCGAGGCCTTCCTCCGAAACTACCCGGCGGGTCACTGGATCACCCGGGAACGGGAGCGGCTGACCAGCGCCATCGAGCGTGCCGCCGGACAAGACGCCGGAGACGAAGGGCTACCCAGATGACAGTACAGCCGGTCCAGGCGATCCACGTGCAAGGACTCGAGAAGTCGTACAAGGAGCTGCACGTGCTGCGCGGCGTGGAATTCGACGTGCCGCGGGGCAGCATCTTCGCCCTTCTCGGCTCCAACGGCGCAGGCAAGACCACGGTCGTGAAGATCTTGTCCACGCTGCTCAAGGCCGACGCCGGGACGGTCAGCGTCAACGGCTTCGATGTCGCCACGCAGGCTGCGCACGTGCGGGAGTCGATCAGCCTCACTGGACAGTTCGCGTCCGTCGACGAAGTCCTCAGCGGGCTGGAGAACCTCATCCTGGTCGCCCAGTTGCGGCGCGTCGAGGACCCGGGCACCATCGCCGCTGCCCTGCTCGATCGCTTCACCTTGACCGACGCCGCCGCGCGGAAGGTGTCGACGTATTCAGGTGGCATGCGCCGCCGCCTGGACATCGCGATGAGCCTCATCGGGAATCCGCCAGTCATCTTCCTCGACGAGCCGACGTCCGGCCTCGACCCACAGGCGCGCATCGAGGTGTGGCACACCGTCCAAGCTCTCGCCGAGCAGGGCAAGACGGTGCTGCTCACGACGCAGTACCTGGAAGAGGCCGAGAAGTTGGCCGACCGGATCGCGATCCTCCACGAGGGTCGAATCGTGGTGAACGGCACCCTGACCCAGCTCAAGGCGCTGCTCTCGCCCGCGAAGATCGAATACGTCGAGAAGCAGCCGACCCTCGAGGACGTCTTCCTCGCCATCGTCGGTGACCACGGCAAGGACGGCGACGTGGGCGCGGAACGACGCGTCGGCACGGACGAGTGAGGAACCACGATGACCAGGCAATTCCTCGGCGACACCGCAATCCTGACGCGAAGATCCCTGCGCCACATCTTCCGCAGCCCGGACACCATCATCACGACCACGATCATGCCGATCGCCTTCATGCTCCTGTTCGTCTACGTGTTCGGCGGCGCGATCAACGCTGGTACGGATTCGTATGTGCAGTACCTGCTACCCGGGATTGTCATCATCACGATCGCTTCGGGCGTCTCCTACACCGCGTTCCGGCTCTTCCTGGATATGCAGAGCGGCATCTTCCAGCGATTCCAGTCCATGCCGATCGCCCGGTCGTCCGTGCTGTGGGCGCACGTGCTGACCTCGCTGGTCGCAAATCTGATCTCGGTCGCGGTCGTCGTGCTCGTCGCGCTCCTCATGGGCTTCCGCTCGGGGGCCGGAATGCTGGAGTGGCTCGCGGTCGTTGGCATCCTGATCCTGTTCACCCTGGCGCTGACGTGGATCGCCGTGATCCCCGGCCTCACCGCGAAGTCGGCCGACGGGGCGAGCGCGTTCGCCTATCCGCTCATCCTCCTGCCTTTCATCAGCTCGGCGTTCGTGCCCACCGAAACCATGCCCGGCCCCGTGCGCGCATTCGCCGAGAACCAGCCGGTGACCTCCATCGTCGACACGATCCGGGGCCTGCTTGTGCAGGAGCCGGTCGGCACGGGCATCTGGCTCGCTCTGGCATGGTGCGTCGGCATCCTCATCTTCGCGTATACCCTCGCCATGGTCACCTACCACCGCAAGATCATCTAGGGATGCCTCGGCGGGTGCGCGACCGAAGTCGACAGGCCCTGTGTGCTGGGGTTCCTAGGCTGCTCGGCGCCTCCCTGTTCGTGCATCAGATGCAGTAGGGCCTGATCCTCAGCTGTCAATTGACACTCAACTGAGTCATCAAGTGACATTACCTGAGCCGTAGGACACGCAGGGCTCGTCCCGTCGGCACGCGCCTGTTGTCGGCGGTGTCAGGCTTCGTGAACAGGGTCACGTGCTCGCGATCCGCCTCCCCCGCCGTCTGGCGGGTCGTCTTCGCCGTTCGCCGACCTGACCGGGGTGACCTGGTCGTGTTGCTGCCATTCGATGACGTGCCGGTACGCCGGCGAAGCGAGGGCGTTCATCTCGCCGAACATGCCCACCATCGCCGACCGGGCGCCCGTCTATCCGAATCACCATGAACACAGCCTCCAACGAGGTACCGTCCGGGGCGACAGTGAACTTGGCGCGGCATCGGTCGGTTTCCAGTCATTCCAACGCGACCAGTTGGAGATCCTGCGAGGCTGCACCACCCGCGACCACGTTC
>JBAVKY010000197.1:0-15582 GCA_049688555.1 Propionicimonas sp. | reverse complement strand
CGACCGAAACGGGGGTGTCCAGGGCTGCGGCGAGGATGCTTTGGGCGACCCCCTTGGTCTTGAAGAGGCCCCCGTGAGCGAACATGGAATCAAGCTGCACTCCCTCGTCCTTCAGCAGTACCTGCATGCCGAGGCGCAGGGTGCCCAGCGCGGCCATCAACTGGGTGCGCATGAAGTTGGCCTGGGTGAGCTGGCTCTCCGGCGTCCGCACGAACAGCGGACGCCCCTCGTGCAGCCCCGTGATGTGCTCGCCAGAGAGGTAGTTGTAGGCCAGCAGGCCGCCGCCGTCGGGTTGGGCTTGCAGGGAGGCGTTGAAGAGCGTCCCGAACACCGTCGCGGGGTCGGATGGTGCGCCCAGCGCGGCGGCGAACTCGCCGAACAACCCTGCCCAGGCGTTGAGCTCACTGGCACCGTTGTTGCAGTGCACCATCGCCACGAGGTCGCCAGCTGGGGTGGTCACCAGGTCGACTTCGGGGTGGACGGCGCGGAGGTCGCCTTCTAGGACAACCATGGCGAAGACGGACGTGCCCGCGCTGACATTTCCGGTGCGGCGAGCCACTGAGTTGGTGGCGACCATGCCAGTGCCCGCGTCGCCTTCGGGCGGACAGAGCAACGCGCCCGGCCGCAAGGTGCCCGTCGGATCCAGCAGGGCGGCGCCCGCCTCACTCAGGTGTCCCGCTGGCGCTCCAGCGGCCAGCACGCGCGGCAGGATGTCCTTCAGCCGCCAGTCAAGCGAGCGATTCCCCACCAGTGCGTCGAATTGGCCGAGCATGGTGGCGTCGTAGTCGGTCGAGGCCAGGTCGATCGGGAACATGCCGCTGGCGTCACCGACGCCGAGCACCTGCTCCCCGGTGAGTTGCCAGTGAACGTAGCCGGCCAGGGTGGTGAGGTGGGCGATGCGTCCGACGTGCTCCTCGTCGTTGAGGATGGCTTGGAGCAGGTGAGCGATGCTCCACCGCTGCGGAATCGGGTACCCCAACTCCTCGGTGAGGCGGGCACTTGCCTCACCGGTGATCGTGTTGCGCCAGGTTCGAAACGGCACCAGCAGCTGGTCGTCGGCGTCGAAGGCGAGGTAGCCGTGCATCATGGCTGACACGCCGAACGATCCGAGAGTGGTCAACTCCACTCCGTAGAGCGCCTTCACCTGGCTGGCGAGATCGGCGTAGCAGCTCTGCAGCCCCTGGCTGACCGCGTCGAGGGAGTAGGTCCAGATCCGGTCGACGAACTGGTTCTCCCAGTCGTGACCCCCGGTGGCGATGGGAGCGTTGTCCGGGCCCGTCAGGACGGCCTTGATCCGGGTTGAGCCGAATTCGACCCCCAGCGCGGTGTGACCCTGGCTGATGGCTTCGCGAATGCGCGCCTGGTGGGACTCGATCATCGTTGATCCTCCTTCTGGCAGCGAGCTGAACCTGGTTGACCCGCGGCGTCCTGTGACGCAGGGGTACTAGCCGCCTGCAGGGTTAACGGTAACACCGACGCACCCCGGCATGCCTGGCGATGCAGGTGAACATCTGCGACGACAATGGCCGGGTGCCCACCTACCGTGACGAGGCCGTCGTCCTGCGGACCCATCAGTTGGGGGAGGCCGACCGCATCATCACCGTGCTCTCCCGGCGGCACGGCAAGTTGCGGGCGGTCGCTCACGGGGTGCGACGCACGTCCTCGAAGTTCGGCGCGCGACTGGAGCCGTTCAGTCACGTGGACCTCCAATTCGCGACAGGGCGCACCCTCGACGTGATCACCCAGGCCGTGACCCTGCACCCCTATTCCGAGCCGCTCAGCCACGACTACCCGCGCTACACCACCGGCCAGGTCATGATCGAGACGGCGGATCGCCTCGTCACGGAGGAGCGCGAACCCGCGGTGCAGCAGTTCCAGTTGCTGGTCGGGGGCCTGCACGCGTTGACCAGCGGGACTTCGGACGGTCCCCGTCCGCCAACCATGGTCATGGACGCCTACCTGCTCCGCGCGGTGGCGCTGGCGGGTTACGCCCCAACCCTCACCGATTGTGCGCGGTGTGGAGCGCCCGGGCCACACGAGGCGTTCTCGCCAGCCATGGGCGGCATGGTGTGTCGCCGCTGCCGGCCGCCGGGCGTCGCCCACCCGTGGCCGGTGACGGTCTCCTACCTGGGTGCCCTGTTGGCCGGCGACTGGGTTGCCACCCGCGAGGTGGAGGACGCGACGCTGCGTCAGGGAAGTGGCCTCGTGGCGGCGTTCATCGGCTGGCACCTGGACCGCGGCCTGCGTTCCCTTGGGCACGTCGAGCGGCCTGGGAGCGGGGCGGACTGACCCAGGTGTTATCGATACCAAACTGTTACCGGGGAAGTGTTCGCTACCCCGGGTGGTACCGGTAACATTCTGATTGGCTAGCAGGGTGGCGGCCACGGAGAGGGAGCAGCGACAGTGACGTATCAGAGGGATTTCTCTGCAGGTGCCGGTTCTGCGGAATCACGCCAAGGGGGGACTCTCCGATGAGCGGGGTTCCCGCCGAACTGCGGCAGGCCGTCGACGAGCTCAAGGTGATCGTTGCCGAGCTTCACGCCGAACTCCCTCGCAACAACCTGGTGGTGTGGACGGCCGGCAACGTGTCGGCCCGCGTGCCCGGTGCTGACCTGCTGGTGATCAAGCCCAGCGGTGTCTCCTACGACGACCTGACGCCCGAGGCGATGGTGGTCTGCGACTTCGAGGCGAATCTCGTGGAGGGGACGCGGAGTCCTTCGTCGGACACGGCGGCTCACGCTTACGTGTACGCCCACCTGCCCGAGGTCGGTGGCGTGGTTCACACCCACTCCGACTATGCGACCGCCTGGGCCTCCCGGCGCGAACCCATCCCGTGCGTGCTGACGATGATTGCCGACGAGTTCGGTGGCGACATCCCGATCGGTCCGTTCGCCTTGATCGGCGATGACTCGATCGGACGGGGCATCGTCGAGACGCTGCAGGGCAGCAGGTCCCGAGCGGTGTTGATGGCCAACCATGGCCCGTTCACGATCGGTCGCGACGCCAAGGACGCGGTGAAAGCCGCCGTCATGGTCGAGGACGTCGCCCGCACCGTCCACATCGCGCGACAACTGGGGGAGCCGATCCGGCTTGACCAGGCCGACATTGACAGCCTCTTCGATCGTTACCAGAACGTCTATGGACAAGGAAGTTCACTATGAGCAAGCAGATCTGGTTCCTCACGGGCAGCCAGGGACTCTACGGTGCCGATGTGTTGGAGCAGGTGCGCTCCCAGTCAGCACAGGTGTCCGGTGCCCTGGCCGCGGCCGAGGCCATCGTTCCCGAGGTGGTCGCCAAGCCGACGTTGACCGACGCGGCAGCGATCCGGCGCATGATGATCGAGGCGAACGCCGACGACAACTGTGTCGGGGTCATCGCCTGGATGCACACATTCTCGCCGGCGAAGATGTGGATCAGTGGGCTGGACCTGCTGCGCAAGCCTTTCCTTCACCTGCACACCCAGGTGAACCGGGATCTGCCCTGGGCCACCATCGACATGGACTTCATGAACCTGAACCAGGCCGCCCACGGCGACCGGGAATTCGCGTACGTCGCCACCCGGCTCGGCGTCCCGCGCAAGACGGTGTCAGGTCACGTCAGCGACCCCACGGTGATCTCCCGGATCGGGGTCTGGTCGCGTGCGGCCCTGGCGTGGGCTGAGTTGCGGACGATGAGAGTGGTGCGGTTCGGCGACAACATGCGCAATGTCGCGGTCACCGAGGGAGACAAGGTCGAAGCGGAGCGTCGTCTCGGGGTGTCGGTGAACACCTACGGCGTCAACGATCTGGTGGCCGTGGTCGACCAGGTCTCCGAGAGCGAGATCGACTCCATCGTCGAGCAGTATCTGGACCTGTACGACGTGGCACCGGAACTGCGTCCCGGTGCAGATCGCGCTGATTCGCTGCGCTACGGTGCGCGGATCGAGGTGGCCCTGCGTAAGTTCGTCGTCGATGGCGGTTACGGAGCATTCACCACCAACTTCGAAGATCTCGGCGGGCTGCGTCAGCTGCCCGGCCTGGCCGTGCAGCGTCTCATGGCCGAGGGAATTGGCTTCGGGGGCGAGGGTGACTGGAAGACCGCCGTCCTGGGGCGCACCCTGAAGACGATGGCAGCGGGCCTGCCCGGTGGTACCTCATTCATGGAGGACTACACCTATCACCTCGAGCCGGGGCAGAACCTGATCCTTGGAGCGCACATGCTGGAGGTGTGCCCGAGCATCGCGGCCGCGAAGCCGCGCATCGAGGTCCACCCGCTCGGCATCGGTGGCCGTGAGGATCCCGTCCGCATGGTCTTCGACGCCGCCCCGGGCGACGCCGTCACCCTGGGGATGTGCGACCTTGGTGACCGGCTGCGGCTGGTGGCCAACGAGATCACCGTCGTGGAGGCGCTGGCGGAGATGCCGAAACTCCCGGTCGCCCGTGCGGTGTGGCAGCCGTTGCCCGATTTCTCCACCTCCACCGAATGCTGGCTGAGCGCCGGCGGCCCGCACCATACCGTGCTGTCGACCGCGCTCACGTCCGAGCACCTCACTGACCTCGCCGAGATGGTGGGCCTCGAATTGGCCCTGATCGGTCGGGAAACGAAGACCACGCAGTTCCTCAAGGAACTGCGCTGGAACAACGCTTACCATCGACTCGCACTGGGCTTCTAGAACCCCGGTTGGTCGAACTTTCCCACAACTGAATACGGCCCGCTCCTGGGGACTTCCCGGACGGGCACGACATCAAGACAGGTCTCGGGCCGTTGGTCAGGGATCTAGAAGGAGAAGCAATGCGCAAATTGGTTGCCTTTGCAGCCACGGCGGCACTGGCGCTGACCGTGACGGCCTGCGGCCAAGCCCCGGCCACCCAGCCCGCCGCGAGCGGTTCGGCTTCCGGCGCCGTCGCGAAGGGCACGATCGGTGTCGCGATGCCGACGAAGACCTCCCAGCGGTGGATCAAGGACGGCGAGTACCTGAAGAAGACGCTGGAAGATGCCGGCTTCACGGTCAACCTCCAGTTCGCCAACGATGACATCCCGACCCAGGTCACCCAGGTCAACGACATGGTGACCAAGGCCAACCAGCTCCTGGTGATCGCCGCCATCGACGGCGTTGCCCTGAAGGGCGTCCTCTCCGAGGCCAAGGATGCCAACATTCCGGTGATCGCCTACGACCGGTTGCTGCGTGAAACCGACGCGGTGAGCTACTACACCACGTTCGACAACTTCAAGGTCGGTGTTCAGCAGGGCACCTCGCTGCTGACCGGCCTCCAAGGCTCCGCTACCAAGGCGCCGTGGAACATCGAGTTGTTCGCCGGCTCCGCCGACGACAACAACGCGAAGTTCTTCTTCGATGGCGCGATGAGCGTCCTGCAGCCGAAGATCGACGACGGCACTGTCAAGGTCGTCTCCGGTGAGACCGAATTCAACAAGGTCACCACCCTGCGTTGGGACGCCGGCGTGGCGAAGAAGCGCATGGAGAACCTGCTCACCAAGTCGTACTCCGACAAGGACATCCACGGCGTGCTGGCTCCCTACGATGGCATCTCCCGTGGCATCATCGCCGCGCTCAAGGCCAACGGCTACGGCTCCGGCGGCAAGGCCATGCCGATCGTCACCGGTCAGGACGCCGAGTTGGAGAGCGTGAAGATGATCCTGTCGGGCGAGCAGTTCTCGACCATCTTCAAGGACACCCGTGAACTGGCGAAGACCACCGCCAACATGGTTCAGGAGGTCCTGGGCGGCAAGACCGTCACCGTCAACGACACCAAGACCTACGACAACGGTGTGAAGATCGTCCCGACGATGCTGCTGGAGCCCGTCTCGATCGACAAGAGCAACGCCGTCGAGGTGCTGGTGGCCGCTGGCTACTACACCAAGGAACAGCTGGGCGTCGCCTGAACAGGTGAATCAGTACCCTGGGTGGCGGGCAGTGCCCGTCACCCAGGGTGATCCACGCTGGCGCGGGCTGGAGTCTCTTTCGCCCGTCCAGCGGCCACATGCCAGACAAAGGGGTACAGACGCATGGTCGACATGATCTTGTCGATGCGGAACATCACGAAGGAATTCCCTGGGGTCAAGGCGCTGTCGAATGTGAACCTCGAGGTGAAGCGTGGCGAGATCCACAGCATCTGCGGGGAGAACGGCGCTGGGAAGTCCACCTTGATGAAGGTCCTGTCCGGGGTCTACCCGTACGGAACCTACGAAGGTGACATCCACTTCGACGGGGCAGAAGTTCGATTCAAGACCATTCGTGAGAGCGAACTCGCGGGAATCGCCATCATCCACCAGGAGCTCGCCCTGATCCCTGAGCTCACCATCACCGAGAACATGTTCCTCGGCAACGAGCAAGCCAAGGGCGGTGTGATCGACTGGGACGCGGCCAATGCCCGAGCCCGTGCCCTGCTCGACCACGTGGGTCTGGTTGAGGATCCGGACGTCCAGATCAAGAACATCGGCATCGGCAAGCAACAGTTGGTCGAGATCGCCAAGGCGCTGGGCAAGGAAGTCAAGCTGCTGATCCTGGACGAGCCGACCGCCGCGCTGAACGACTCCGACTCCAAGCACCTGCTGGGCCTGCTCAAGGAACTGCAGGGCAAGGGCATCACGTCGATCATGATCAGCCACAAGTTGAACGAGATCGAGGAGATTTCGGATTCGATCACCATCATTCGGGACGGCATGACGATCGAAACCCTCGACGTCGTGGCGGACGGGGTGAACGAAGACCGGATCATCCGCGGCATGGTAGGCCGCGACCTTGAACATCGCTATCCGCCCCATACGCCCAACATCGGCGAAACCCTGATGGACATCACCGATTGGACGGTGGCGCATCCCGACGACAGCCAACGGATGGTGGTCAAGAACGCCAGCCTGAACGTCCGCAAGGGCGAGATCGTCGGGTTGGCCGGCCTCATGGGTGCTGGGCGAACCGAGTTCGCGCGCAGCGTGTTCGGCCAAACCTACGGTCAGAAGCTGTCGGGGCGGCTCGTCCTGCACGGCAAGGAAGTGCAGATTCACAACGTGCAACAAGCGATCAACGCCGGCCTGGCCTATGTGACCGAGGACCGAAAGTCGCTCGGCTTGAACCTCCTGGACACCATCAAGCAGTCGATCACCGCCGCCGGACTGAACAAGATCCAGAAGTTCGGCGTCGTGGACGACAACGAGGAAATCGTCGCCGCCGAGATGTACCGCAAGAGCATGCGGATCAAGGCTCCGACCATCAACGAGGGCGTCAACAAGCTGTCGGGCGGTAACCAGCAGAAGGTCGTGATCGGCAAGTGGCTGTTCACGGACCCGGACGTGTTGATCCTCGACGAGCCGACGCGTGGCATCGACGTTGGCGCCAAGTACGAGATTTACGAACTCATCAACCAGATGGCCGACGCCGGCAAGGGCGTCCTGGTCATTTCTTCCGAGCTGCCGGAATTGCTCGGGATCTGCGACCGGATCTACACCCTGAGCGCCGGTGTGATCACTGCGGACGTGCCTCGCGACAAGGCCGATCAGGAAACTCTCATGCGCTTCATGACTCTACGAAAGGCAGATTGATCATGGCCGAACCGACCGTGCCCTCACCCGCCAAGGCCCCCGAAGCCAAAGTCGGTGGGTTGAAGGACGTCTTCTCGGGCAACTTTCGCCAATACGGCATGATGATCGCGCTGGTGCTCCTGATCCTGTTGTTCCAGGTGCTGACCAATGGCCTGTTCCTCCAGCCCCGTAACGTGACCTCGTTGCTCGTCCAGAACGGCTACATCCTGATTCTGGCCATCGGCATGGTGATGGTCATCATCGCCGGCCACATCGACCTCTCGGTGGGTTCGGTGGCGGCCTTCGTGGGTGCCACCGTGGCCTTGGCGATGCGCGACTGGAGCGTGCCGTGGTACCTGGCCATCGGCCTCGGAATCGTGGTGGGCATCCTGGTGGGCATCTGGCAAGGCTTCTGGGTCGCCTACGTGGGCATCCCGGCCTTCATCGTGACCCTTGCCGGCATGCTCCTCTTCCGTGGCCTCGACCTGATGATCCTGAACGCCGAGTCGATCGTGGTGCCCGATGAGTTCCAGCGGATCGCGAACGGCTATCTCCCGGCAGTAGGGCCGAACACGAACTATCACAACCTCACCTTGCTGCTCGCTCTGCTCGGCGTCGGCGTCGTCATCTGGATGGAATTGCGGCGCCGGGCCGCCCTGAAGAAGCACAACATGAAGCTGCCATCGATGGTCAGCTCGGTCGCCAAGGTGGTTCTACTCAGCACGGTCATCATCGTCGTCGGGATGCTATTGGCCTCATACAAGGGCATCCCGGTGGTCGGCCTCATCTTGCTCGCCCTGGTCATCATCTACAGCTTCATCACGCAGAAGATGGTGTTCGGGCGGCACATCTACGCAGTCGGTGGTAACCGCAACGCGGCCCGGCTGACCGGTGTGAACACCAAGTGGGTGGACTTCATGGTGATGCTGAACATGGCGGTTCTGGCCGGCGTAGCCGGAATGGTCTACACGGCCTACCTCAATGCGGCGAACCCGAAGGATGGCACCGGCTTCGAACTGGACGCCATCGCGGCCGTCTTCATCGGCGGGGCAGCCGTCACCGGCGGCATCGGTACCGTGGTGGGTTCGATGATCGGTGGTTTGGTGATGGGTGTGCTGAACCTGGGCTTGGCGAACATGAGCGTCGACTCCAACGTGATCCAGGTGATCAAGGGTCTGGTGTTGTTGGCGGCGGTGGCCTTCGATGTGCTGAGCAAGATGCAGGGCAAGCCGAGCATCATCGGTTTGATTCAGCGGGGGTTCACCAAGGGTGGCGGCAACGTGGCGACCGATCAGGCGCCGGTGAGGGCCGCCACCGCGGCCCCGAAGCCGGGGGCGCCGGACGTCTCCGCCAAGAAGGACGACAAGCAGTAGCCCACCTCGTGGGACGACTGACCCACAGGTCAACAATCAGCGGAGCCCCGGTCAATGCGCCGGGGCTCCGCTGTTTTCCGCGCCGGAGGCTAGCATGAGCGCCGTGTTGGCAATCAGCAGGTTCCAGGTGACCCGGGACGCGTCCCACTTCCGCGGGATGGCGGAGTCGGTCGTAGCGCACTTCAACGCGTGCGTCGGAAGTTCGGGCGCTGAAGTGGTTCAGAACCTGGACGCGCCAGAAATGTGGGCCATCATCAGCCGCTGGAAGGACGTCGGTTCCTACCGTCGGGCGTTCAACGGGACGGACGCGAAGCTGTTGCTGATTCCACTGCTGTCGCTGGCGATCGACGAGCCCAGCGCCTACGCCGAACCGGCGTCGGTCGGGGAGAACCGGCCGCGTGGAACGGTAGGCTAGCCGGGCTGCCAGCCGGGCAGCACGTCGCGACGACAAGGAGTGTATGGTGGCCAGCCGCCTGGAGAACGTGATCAGCCTGACCAAACGTCGGGGGTTCGTTTACCCCTGCGGGGAGATCTACGGCGGCACCAGGGCGGCGTGGGACTACGGACCCTTCGGTGTGGAGTTGAAGGAGAACATCAAGCGCCAATGGTGGCGTTCGGTGGTGCAGGGACGCGACGACGTCGTCGGCCTTGACTCCTCCATCATCCTGCCGCGGCAGGTTTGGGTCGCCTCCGGTCACGTCGGAGTCTTCTCCGACCCGTTGACCGAGTGCCTCTCCTGCCACAAGCGGATGCGTGCCGACGAGCTTGAAGACGCTTTCGAGCGCAAGCACGGCCGTGCTCCGTCCGGACTCTTCGAGGTCAACTGTCCCCACTGCGGCAACCTCGGCCAGTTCACCGTGCCGCGCGACTTCAACATGATGTTGAAGACGCACCTCGGCGTCTTCGAGGACGAAACCGGGCTGCACTACCTGCGTCCGGAAACCGCACAGGGCATCTTCGTGAACTTCAAGAACGTTGAGAACACGTCGCGCATGAAGGTGCCGTTCGGCATCGGGCAGGCCGGCAAGTCCTTCCGCAACGAGATCACTCCTGGGAACTTCATCTTCCGTACCCGCGAGTTCGAGCAGATGGAGATGGAGTTCTTCGTCAAGCCGGGCACCGACGAGGAATGGCACCAGCACTGGATCGATGCGCGCACCGACTGGTACATCGACCTGGGGATCAGCCGGGAGAATCTGCGGCACTACGAACACCCCAAGGAGAAGCTTTCGCACTACTCCAAGCGGACGGTGGACATCGAGTACCGCTTCGGGTTCGCCGGGAATGACTGGGGTGAGCTCGAAGGGATCGCGAACCGCACCGACTTCGATCTGGGCACCCACTCCGAGCACTCGGGAACCGACCTGTCCTACTTCGAGCAGGCCACCGGCGAGCGCTATCTGCCCTACGTCATTGAGCCGGCCGCTGGCCTGACCCGCTCGCTGATGGCCTTCCTGGTGGAGGCCTACACCGAGGATGAAGCTCCCAACACCAAGGGCGGGGTGGACGTCCGGACGGTCCTCAAGCTCGACCCGCGGCTGGCTCCGGTCAAGGCCGCCGTGCTCCCGCTGTCGCGCAATGAGGCGTTGTCGCCGAAGGCGCGGGACCTGGCCAAGGAGTTGCGGCAGTACTGGAACGTGGAGTTCGACGACGCGCAGGCGATCGGACGGCGCTACCGCCGCCAGGACGAGATCGGGACGCCGTTCTGCATCACGGTCGACTTCGACACCCTCGATGACGAAGCCGTCACGATCCGGGAGCGGGACACGATGACCCAGCAGCGGGTCGCCCTTGATCAGGTGAAGTCGTATCTGGCGGCACGCCTGATCGGTTGCTGATCCGAGCGGTCAGACCAGCGGGACGAAGCTGAAGCGGTGCTCGTTGACCGGAGCCCGGTGCCAGTCGTCAAGGTCACGGTCGACCACCCACATCACCCCGGCCGCCGGCAGCACCATCCGTCCGCCAAGGGCGAGCTGGGCCTCCAGTTCCGTGGGGATCCGGCCGGCATCCGCCGAGACCAGGATCCGGTCGAAGGGCCCCGCCTCTGGTGCACCCAGGACGGTCGTGGCCCGTTCGATCGTCGCCCAGCCGAACCCGGCGGCCGCCAGGTTCCGTCGTCCCATGGCGACCAGTTCGGGAATGATTTCCACCCCCAGCACCGAGCCGTCCGGCCCAGTGAGGTGGGCCAGCAACGCGGTCGTCCACCCCGAGCCGCTCCCGACGTCGAGCAACCGCGACCCGAGGGGCACCTGAAGGAGTTCCAACATGAACCGCACCGTCCACGGCTGGGAGTTTGTGGCGCCGTGCCCGATCGGCAGCGGCCGGTCGGCCCCGGCCAGCGCACGCAGGTGAGGCGGGAGGAAGTCGGCCCGCGGCACGCGGTGGAGCGCCTCGACAACCCGAACGTGCTCACTGTCCACGTCACCAGATCACACCGATCGTGGCCGGCGCGCAAGGGCTGGGTAGGCTGACCGCTTGTCGGCCTGCCAACCTCAGGGCGGCTCGGCGCGTGAGAGACCGGGAAACGGGAGGCGGCATGGTCGAGCGACTGCGGCTGGTGACGCGGTCCGGCAGCGCCGTCGAGGTGGATCCGCCGGTGGTCCTGGCACCCATGGCTGGGATCACCAATGCCGCGTATCGGCAGCTGTGCCGCGAACAGGGCGCCGGCCTGTATGTGTGCGAAATGATCACCTCGCGGGGAGTCGTCGAACGCAATCCCAAGACCTTCGCCATGTTGGGCTTCGACCCGGGCGAAACCGTCCGATCCGTCCAGTTGTATGGGGTCGACCCAGCTGTCATGGCGAAAGCCGCCAGCATCCTGTGCGAGGAGTTCGGGGTCTCCCACATCGACCTCAACTTCGGCTGCCCGGTTCCCAAGGTGACGCGGCGCGGCGGTGGGGGAGTGCTCCCCTGGAAGCGGGACCGACTCTCGGAGATCCTGCGCGCCACCGTGCGGGCCGCCGAACCGTACGGGGTGCCGGTGACCATCAAGACCCGGTTGGGGATCGACGCCGACCATCTCACCTATCGCGACGCCGGGCGGATTGCCCAGGAGGCGGGCTGCGCAGCGATCTCGCTGCATGCGCGGACGGTGCAGCAGGCGTACTCGGGCCAGGCTCAGTGGGAGACCATCGCCACCCTGGTCGAGGATCTGGCCATCCCTGTGCTGGGCAACGGCGACATCTGGGAGGCCAGCGACGCTCTGGCCATGGTGAGCCAGACTGGTTGCGCCGGGGTCGTGATCGGACGCGGCTGCCTGGGCCGTCCATGGCTGTTCCGGGACTTGGCGGACGCCTTCGCGGGCCGGACAACCCGCTCGCTGCCGAGGCTGGGCGAGGTCGCCGCGATGGTGCGCAGGCACGGTGAACTGCTCGCAGGGCGGTACGGGGAGCGGCACGGGCTCACCGACCTGCGCAAACATATGGCCTGGTACTTCAAGGGTTTCCCGGTGGGGGGCGATCTGCGGCGCAGTCTCGCGATGGTGTCCGGTCTCGCTCAGCTCGACGACTTGCTGGGACAGTTGGATCCCACCGCCCCGTTCCCGACCGGTGAACTCGGCTCGCCTCGTGGGCGGCAGGGCACACCGCGCGCGAAGGTCGTGCTGCCCTACGGGTGGTTGGATTCAACCGATCTGGGCTCTGGTGACCTCAGCGCCGCGGAGTCGGACGCCTCCGGCGGCTGATCTGATCGTGGTCAGCCCTGGATGACGGCGACGGCGCCGGCGACGGCGACCAGGTACATCGCGATCGGAGCCAGGATGCCCAGGACGATGCCTGCGATACCCCAGCCGCGACCGGCAGCCTTGGCGGTGGCCACGATGCTGATGACCCAGCCGACGATGCCGACCACGCTGGCTCCCAGCACGCCGAGCATTGGCCCCATGACCTGGGACAGTTGGTCGGGCGTGATGTCCTCGGGTTGCAGGTTGTAAGAGCCGGCGGCCAGGAAGATCTGACCGTACCCGGCGCCGAGGGAGTAACTGACGAGCATGCCGACGACCAGTCCAACCATCACGAGGCCGAGGCCGATCATGCCCTGGGTCGACTTCTGGGCGGGCTTGGTGGGCTGATAGCCCGTTGCAGCCGTGGGGTAGGGCCGCGGGGCAGCGCCCCACTGCTGGTAGGGCTGGGTCCCCTGGTAGGGCTGGGTTGGCTGGTACTGCGGGGAGCCCTGGTTCGGCTGGGAGCCCTGGTACGGCTGGGTTGGCTGGTATGGCTGGGGGCCCTGGTTCGGCTGGGTTGGCTGGTATGGCTGGGGGCCCTGGTTCGGCTGGGAGCCCTGGTACGGCTGGGAACCCTGGTATGACGGGGAGCCCTGGTACGGCTGGGATCCCTGAGCCGGGTACCCGTACGGATTCGGCTGGACCCCGCCCGCCGGCTGCTGCGGCGTGCCTCCGTCGTGCTGCTGCGGGTATCCGGGGGGATTGCCGTACGGGGCGTTCGGATCCTGTGACATGTGCCCAGCGTACTGACCGCATCGGCGGCAACCAGCGCTGTCCGGGTTGGTGTCGGACGGGCCATGCGCCCCGTCCGTCAGGCCTTGCGCTCCGTCCGTCAGCCTTGCGCCCTGTCCGTCAGCCTTGCGCCCCTCCATCGCGACCTTGCGCCCCGTAGGTGACCTTGCGCCCGCTATCGAGGGCGCAGAGTGGGGTAAGGGGCGCAAAGTCGGACGGGAAGGGGGCCGCAGCACCCACTCGGCGACGAGTCGGGAGGACGACGGGCTCTAGGACGACGGGCTGACGCGGGAGGGGATCATCACGGGGGACCTTGCGGGGCTACCGGTCGGGGACAGTGCCAAAATGGGTCCATGCCCGAACTCTCCCCCCGTGCTGCCGCTTGGGCCGACACGATGGACGGACACACGGATGCCCACCTGGTGCGGGCTCACGCCGACTCGACGGCGGGCGTCGTCCTGTCGGCGCAGGTCGGCCGAACCCAACGGGAGGAGACCGAGGATCAGCTGCTCCGCCCGGAAGCTGCTCGGGCCAGCGGCGGCGGCGAGCGGGCCATCGACGAGGAACCTGATCCCGAGCGGACCTGCTTCGAGCGGGATCGCGACCGCATCGTCCATTCCACGGCCTTCCGGCGGCTGGCCGGCAAGACGCAGGTGGTGGTGTTCCCCACGGATCACCAGCGCACCCGACTCAGCCACGCGCTCGAGGTCGCGCAGGTGGCCACCTCGTTGGCCCGGGGCGTCGGCGTGAACGTGACGCTCGCCGAAGCGATCGCCCTAGCTCATGACTGCGGCCACGGGCCCGGGGGGCACGCCAGCGAGGACGCCTTCGACCAGTTCCTGCCGGGTGGCTACGATCACGGACCTTGGGGTGCCGACGTGGTCCTCACCCCGCTGAACCTGTGCCGCCAGACCCTGGACGGGGTGCGCAACCACTCATGGTCGCGTCCGGCACCAGCGACCGTCGAGGGGGAGATCGTCAGCTGGGCAGACCGTATCGCCTACTGTGCCCACGACCTGGAGGACGCTGCTTCGGCCGGCATCGTGGACTTGGCCGACCTACCCCGGGAAGTCAGCGAGGTGTGCGGCAGCACCCGACGCGAGCAACTGGGCTACTTCATCCGTGCCCTGGTCGCGACCACTGTCACCTCCGGCAGGATCGGGATGGACGCCGAGTCGGCAGCCGCTTTGAGTGCCCTCCGAGCCTTCAACTACGAGTGGATCTACACCCGTCCGGATTCACTGGCGCAATCTCGTGCGGTCATCGACGTCCTGCGGGCGCTGGTCGACCACTACGTGAGTGAACCGGGTGCGCTGCCGATCGATCTGGCGGTCAGGGAGGGCGACGAGGGCGCCCGGACGCGCGCGGCAGTCACCTACGTCGCCGGCATGACCGACCGCTTCGCGTTCGAGGCCGCCGCCGTCCTGCTGGGCTGGAACCCCGACCGTCTCCCGAAGGGGATCGGCCGCGGCGCCTGACTGCGTAGACTCCATCGGGTGGCAGGACTGATCAACGAGGAGGACCTGGCGACTGTCCGGGAGCGCTCCCGGATCGAGGAGGTCGTCGGCTCGTACCTCACCCTGCGCAACGCCGGAGGCGGCTCGCTCAGCGGGTTGTGCCCGTTCCATGACGAGAAGACGCCCAGCTTCCGGGTCACCCCGTCCCGCGGTTTCTACCACTGCTTCGGCTGCGGTGAGGGCGGCGACGTGATCAGCTTCGTGCAGAAGATCACCAACGTCTCGTTCGTCGAGGCCGTGGAATACCTCGCAGACCGCATCGGGCTGCAGCTTCGCTACTCCGAGGGTGACGCACACCGTCCCGAGCCCGGGCTCAGGCTGCGGATCATGGAGGCCAATCGGGAGGCGGCTGACTTCTTCGCTGAGCGACTCACCTCGCCCGAGGCGTTGCCGGGACGCCAGTTCCTGGCCAGCCGCGGGTTCGACCGGGAGGTGAGTGAACGGTTCGGGCTCGGGTTCGCCCCCCTGGGCGGACGGGAACTGTCAGCGCATCTGCGGGCCCGCGGATTCACCGACGCGGAGCTGGTGAAGGCCGGTCTAGTGCGGGAGAACGGCTGGGACTTCTTCCAGGGCCGCCTGCTGTGGCCGATCCGGGACGCAGGACGCTCCGTCCTGGGGTTCGGGGCGCGCAGGCTTATGGACGACGATCGGATGCCGGCGAAGTACCTGAACACCCCTGAGACGGTGGTCTATCACAAGTCGCAGGTGCTGTACGGGCTTGATC
>JBAVKY010000196.1:0-1814 GCA_049688555.1 Propionicimonas sp. | reverse complement strand
CCCGTTCGATGCGTGGGTCGATGCTCTTGACTCTTTGTCGTGACCAGAGCCGTTCGGTTGCCGGGTCCTGGAAGGATCTGATCACTCACCCACTATAACGCATCGCGTCATACGCGCTCATGCCGCCGACCGCGGGTCTCCGCGCCGCTTGTTGTGATGCCTCGGGGTGTCGAGTCGCTGGGGCCCTTGCTAGCGGGCAGCGTGTCTGCTCAGGAGTCGAGCTTCCAGGTGCGTGCCGCCACCCACACGATGGCGATGGTCGTGGCCACCTCGATGACCGAGAAGTACAGGTAGTGCAGTGTGGGTGGGGTCCCGAAGAAGAGGGTGGCCAGCTGGACCAGGGTCATCACGACCGCCGCCGCGATGCTTTCGATGCGCGCGAACCGGTGTGCTGCGATCCGGGAGATGAGTACCGATGCCATCGGTACGGTCATCAGGATCGCGGCGTAGAGCAGGAATGGCTGGTCTATGACCAGTCCCCCGACCTTGCCGTCAAGGAAGCCCTGGAGGTCCTCGGGGTACATCAGCCCGAGCAGGTCGCAGTAGAGGTAGTTGAGGATGGCGAAGAGCCACAGGGACGAGACCACCGTGCGGGGGCCGATGCGGCGGGCGGCTCCGGGGACAACGGGCGCCAGGTTCGTCAATGGGATGGTCACAACAGATCCTTTCTTAGTCTGTAAGATACATCTTAGGACGTAAGATAGGCATCCGCAAGGGAGTTGGGACATGCCCGCTAGAACAGCCAAAGAGCCACTCAGCCGCGAACGCGTCCTCGACGCTGCACTCGCGGTCGCCGACCAGGACGGCCTCGGGACGCTGACAATGCGGCGGGTGGCAGACGAGCTCGACTGCGAGCCCATGTCCCTCTACTACTACGTCAAGGACAAGGCAGGACTCCTCTCCGCCCTGACCGCCGTGATCATCGACGAAGTCATCGCCGAGACCCTGGCCGACGGGCCAGCCGAACCCGGCTCACCAGAACACGGCGGAACCTCCGATGCTCCACGCGCTCCGGCCGGCGCCGCAGACTGGCGGGCAACGATCCGCGACCGATGCCTTGGTGCCCGCCGAGTGATGCTTCGCCACCCCTGGGCGCCCCCACTGGTAGCCACCGAGTCGAACATCCCACCCCAGACGATGATCATCTTCGAAGCCCTCGTGGCCACCATGATTCAGGCAGGCTTCGACTTCGAGATCGCCCACAGCGCCATCCACTCCCTCGGCTCGATGATCATGGGCTTCACCCAGGAGATCTTCGAACCGGGCTCACCCGATGAGGGCACGACCGCCGACGAGATGGCGGAAATGGCAGCCGCCTTCCCGTACCTCAGCGCGCTGGCAATGACCCAACCCCACGACCAGACCGACTCGCTGAGCCTCTGCGACACCAAAGCCGAGTTCGAGTTCACCCTCAACCTCATCCTCAACGGACTGGAACACCTCCGGCCGGCACCCCCGGATAGCTCCGCCACGGTCGGCATCGCCATCTCCGAAACGAGCCCCGCCGACCGATCCGCCGGACTAGCGTGAAGCCACTCGGTCCTGCCCGCTATTGATCCGTTCGCGTTGACCGATCTGTTGGTGGGCACCGATGCAGACGAGCCCCAGCTGGCGATCCGGAAAGGAGAGCGGTGGAAGACCAGGGGCGATTTCCCTACCGGTTCTTCGTGGTCACGTTCGCGTGGTCGTGGCTGATCTGGCTGCCGCTGGTCCTTGCAGGGGCGGGCATCATCCCCCTCGGAAGAAAGCTGCTGAGCGCTGTGACCGTGCCGTGGATCGCTTTGGGGGTCTTCGGACCCGCAGCGGGAGCGTTC
>JBAVKY010000195.1:0-3780 GCA_049688555.1 Propionicimonas sp. | reverse complement strand
GCTACCAGCAGACCGATGGCTGCGGAGCCCATGAAGACGGCGACGTTGATGAGGAATCGGATCACGGTGCGAGGCTAGTGCACGCGGTCGTACTTCAGGCCTTGAGACGCCGATGCCCCGCGGCGCTTCTCCCCTTACGTTCCCTGGTCGTGGATTCGGGAACGGGTCGCGCCCGCTCACTACGCTGGCGGCGGTGGCGGCGCGTCGGACCGCTGGGAGACAGGGAGCGTTGCCGTGGTGGCTCTGGGTATCGATGTGACGGCCGATGATGTGGAGCGCATGACGTCGCGGTTGTTCATCACGGCGGGCGCTGACCGGGCGCGGAAGTGGTCGGCGTTCTGGGTGCTGCTGGTACTGGCCGCGATGATCGCGACGGCGGGGGTGGTGGCTGATTCCACGGCGACGGTGATCGGGGCGATGATCGTTGCGCCCTTGATGACACCGATCCTGGGCACGGCTCTGGCGTTGGTGCTGGCCGACCGGCAGCGCCTGCTGCACAACGCGGGGCTGGTCCTGGCAGGTGCGGTGGCGGTCGTGGCGATCGGGTACCTGATCGGCCTGCTGCACCCGGGTGACGTGGTGGCGGTGACGAACAGCCAGGTCGCCGGGCGGGTGAGCCCGAAGATCATCGACCTGGTCGCGGCCCTGGCCACGGGAGTCGTGGGGGCGTTCGCGCTGGTCCGCAGCGACGTGTCGGACACGCTGCCGGGGGTGGCCATCGCGATCTCCCTGGTCCCGCCGCTGGCTGTCGTGGGGCTCACGCTGGAGTCGGGGGCCTCGGTTGAGGCGATGGGCGCGCTGCTGCTGTTCGCGACGAACGTCGCGGCGATCATCGCCACGGGGACGGTCGTGCTGCTGGCCTACCGGGTGCACCACGTGGCCGAGTTGGCCGGCCTGGCCGAGGGCCGACTGTCCGGGGCGACCCTTGCCGTTGTGGTGGGCATCGTTGCCCTGGTCGCCGTGCCGCTGGGGTTCGGCAGTTGGAATGCCTACCAGCAGAACCAGATCGTCACCCGGGCCCAGCCGGTGGCCGAGCAGTGGGCGGCCGCCGAGGGCTGGCTGGTGACTGACATCACCTACCGTCAGGACGTCCTGCGCGTGGTCGCCCTCGGGTCCCTCCCGGAGGCTGATGCCCAGTCGCTGCGTGCGGACCTGGACGCCGCGGGCCTGGGGTCGGTGGACACCCGGGTGACGCTGGTCATCGGTGGGTCCAAGGACCTCCCCGCTACCTCGTAGCGCCCACAGGCGGGCCGCCGGGTCCTGATCCGGCGGTGGGCGTGCTCGCGTGCTAGCGTCGCAAAGTCTCACCTGACAACGCGAAGGGACGCGGGCATGGCCCCAGTAGTGGATCCCGATTCAATCGGGCCAGTGGATGTTGCACAGTTCGTCTTCGAGGGCAACCAGTTCAATGGCGACGTTGCACCTGCGCTCGCGCAGCTGCACGACAGCGGCACGGTCCGGATCATCGATCTGGCGTTCGTCATCAAGGACGCCGACGGCAAGACCGCGTCGATCGAGGTGGAGGACGCCGACGTTGCTGACTCCTTCGCGGCGGTCACCGGCAACCAGTTGGACCTGCTCAGCGACTCGGATCTGGAGTTCATGGCCGAGACGCTGGAGCCCAACACCTCTGCCCTTGTCGTGGTCTGGGAGAACGCCTGGGCGACCCGGTTCCTGGCGGCCGTCCGCGGTTCCGGGGGCCGGCTCTCGGCGATGGAGCGGATCCCCCGCGACGCAGTGCTCAATGCCATTGCCGCGCTCGCGGCAGACGAAGAGGAGTGAGGCGGACATGCGTAGGAGAATGGGTCGCCCGGGCTTGATGGGCACGATGGCGCGCACCGCCGTGATCGCAGGGACCGCGACCGCTGTCTCGGGCAGCATGCAGAAGAGCTCCGCCCAGAAGCAGCAGGCCTCGCAGGCTCAGCAGCAGCAGATGGCCGCCCAGCAGGCCCAGCTGGATGCCCAGCAGGCGGCGGCGGACGCTGCCGAGCAGCAGGCCGCGATCGACGCGGCCGTCGCCGCAGCGGTCGCTGCACAGTCTGCCACGTCCGCACCGGCGGCCACGGCCCCCGCGGCACCGGCTCCGGCAGCCGCGGAGGACCGCATCGCCAAGCTCAAGGACCTCGCAGCGCTCAAGGACGCCGGCGTTCTCACCGACGAGGAGTTCGCCGCCGAGAAGGCCCGCATCCTCGCGAGCTGACCAACAAGCAGGCCGAGCCCCAGGGCCTACCGACGCTGCCTCAACGTGGCCGCGCCGGTAGGCCTTGGGCCGTCATCACGACCTTCTCGATACGACGCAGCCACTGTCGGCCAGCGGCGAGCAGGAGGCATCGTCTGTGTTCGGCGAGCACGTGGTGGACCAAGACCTGCATAGACCGCGCGGCCGGATCCTGTCGCCCTCGGGACGCGGGCCTTCGGATGGTGCCGGTCGATGGCGTGAGCCGTGGCGTGGGCTCGCCGGGTGGGTCGGTCAGCGGATTGGCACCTGACCGTGCACGGTGACCCCGATTCCGGGGGCCGAATCGAGGACCACCTCGCCCCCGACCTCGGTGATCCGATCGTGCATGTTGGCCACGCCCTGCCCGGACCCGACGTGGGAAGAGCCGACCCCATGGTCGTCGATGGAGAACCTCAGGGCCGCCCCGTGGTCCTGGACCTCGATGGTGACGTTGGCACCTGGTCCGCCGTGCTTCGCTGCGTTCTGGAGCGCTTCCTGGCACACGAAGTTGATCGCTGCCTCGACCTCGACCCGGTTACGCCGGAGGCCCCTCGTTGGGTGCCACAGCGTTCGGGTCCTCCTGTTCGCCGTGCGGTCTGCAACGCTGCGCCCGGCTGCGTGAGGTGCGACCCTTAACCATGCCGCGGAGGACCTGGAAGAGGTCGCCGGGTTGACCTTGGCTGGCGAGCTGAAGCGTGCGAGGGCGCTCACCGAAGCGAGTTCCCGGCCGAGAGGGACAGCACTGGAACGACGCGATGTGGCGCGGCTGGACAGGTGGTCCACGTCGCGCTCCTCGATCACGACTGTCCTGGCTGCCAACGTCGACCTGCAAGGAGCGAGATGACTGTCGAAGCGCGCACAGCCGATCGTGTTGCCGACCAGGGTGTGGTGCACCGGTCCAGGGGTCGGTCGGTGGCGGCCGGCATCTGCCTGGTCCTGGCGGTGCTGCTGACCGTTCCGGGTGCATTGGCGTTCTGGGGCCACCGCACGCTGACCGATACGGAGCGGTACGTGGCCACTGTGGGCCCGCTTGTGGACTCACCGGAGGTCCAGGCGGCCATCGCGACGAAGGTGACCGACGCGATCAGCCAGCAGGTCGACGTCAGGTCGGTGATCGACGACGTGTTCTCCGGGGTGATCTCCGATCGCCCACGGCTGGAGAAGTTGGTCGGGCCGCTGTCAGGGGCGGTCAACGTGCGGTCGGGTTCGCGGTAGGCGGCGATCATCTGCTGGTAGACCGCCCAGGTGACCTCGACTTCGACGTGTCTGTCGTCGGCGAACAGGGCATCCAGGCGGTCGGTCTGCTTGTCTGTGAGCAGATCCGCGCCGGTGTGCAGGGTCCGTCGGGCGTTATGGAGCGGGTCGCCCTTGCGGCCCCGGTGCCCGGATTGCTGTCTCCTTGGCGGTTCGGCGGCACGTCTGTGTCGCCGTTCCGCGTCTGGAGGAGGCAGTGTGGCCGACTATCGCAAGATCATGATTCTGGTGCTCGAGGGGCGCAGCTACGGCGAGATCGTCGAGACCGTGGGGTGCTCCCGGCGGGACGTCTCGGTGGTGAAGAAGAC
>JBAVKY010000194.1:0-3840 GCA_049688555.1 Propionicimonas sp. | reverse complement strand
GTTCCACACGCATCCGCAGAACATGCTGATCGCCATCGCCGTAGCGGTTCTCGCCGGCGCGTCCATCCTGGTCGGCAACAGCGTCGTGTTGTTCCTCAATCGGATCAGCGGGTGGCGGTTCGTCGCCAGTCTGGTGCTGAACGGGGTCTCGTTCGTCTTCCTGTACGCCGTCCAGGCCCTCGCGGTCGCGGGGGTCGGCTTGCTCGTCACGGGTGACCGCGTGGGGCCGCAGGCAGCCTTCCGTGCGGTGCTGCTGGCGACTGCCCCCCTGGTTCTCGGGTTCCTCGAACTCATCCCCTACCTCGGCCCGGGCATCGCCCGCATCCTGCAGGCGTGGGGGATGGTCGCGCTCTGGTTCGTGGTCGGGGTGCTGTACGGGGTGGACCGCTGGACGGCGTTGGCGATCACGCTCACGGGTTGGGGAATCATGCAGGCGTTGTCCTGGACGCTGGCCACTCCGGTGACGAAGCTTGGCAACGCGATCTGGACGCGGTTTGCTGGCCGGCCGACGCTGGTCACCGCCAGTGACATCCTTTCTGGCAACCAGTTCATGCCGGTCGAGTTCGACTTCACGCTTCCGGATGGGGAAGGGAGGCCGACATGATCTTGTCGTTGTTGGCATTCGTGCTGGTCGTGTTGTTCCTATTCCTGGCGTCCGGTCCCCTGGAATCACTGGGCTGGTGGTCCCACTCCGGCGCCGAGACAGTCCCGCGAACCGTCGCCGCACTGTTGGCTGAGCACCGCGACACCGGACAGCCGCAGTATTCCCACTACGTCGTCTACCTGTCAGGGATCGGGGCGATCGGCGGGGACTCGGTGCCGCCCGAGGAACTGCCGCTGATCGAAGGCCTTCGCTCAGCCCTTCCCGAATTCTGCGTGATCAGCGACGTGTTCCCTTACTCGGTCGAGAACCGCGGCCTCACTGCGCAACGGCCACTGACCAGTCTGTGGCACTGGATCGAGAAGGCGCGTTTCAAGAACCCTGAAACGGCGATGGGCATGCTGATCAACGCCCGCAACGCGATCCAGCTCTTCGTGTGCGCGGATCGCCGTTACGGCCCGACCTACAACATCGGCACCGCCCAGCAGGCGCTGGAAGCGCTGCTGCGCAATGGGTACGTGCTCGGTTCGAACGCCCCGGTCACGCTGATCGGCTGGAGCGGCGGCGGCCAGATCGCCCTGGGTGCCGCCTGGTTCCTGGCGAGCGCCAAGATCCCCGTGAGCGTGATCTCGCTGGGAGGCATGCTGTCGGACGACATCGGGCTCGATCGGATCGAGCACCTCACCCACTTGTACGGCACCAAGGACCCGCTGCAGCGGTTGGGCGCCATCCTGTTCGCCGGGCGTTGGCCGGGAGCTGTCGGTTCGCCGTGGACCCGGGCGATGAAGGACGGACGGATCACGATGGTGCAGCTCGGCCCCATGCAGCACAACGTGACGGCCCACTACTTCGATCCCACGACCATCGCCCCCGATGGCCGCAGTTATCTCCAGGTGAGCACGGAGGCTATCGAGGCGGTGCTGACTGGCCAGCCGGTCAAGGTCGTCCCGGTCGATCCGGCTTGAACCGGTCGGCGGCCGGGCACAGCGGGTTCTGCTGGTCCCCCCGGGGTGGCTCAGGGCAGCCTCAGGGGTAGTCCGCCCGGGTTTTCCGCGGCGCACCCGTAGGCTTGCTGGCGTGACGCAGTGGTTCACCGAGACCTTCCGCAGTGAGTTCGACAAGCAGGCCGAACAGATCGGCCGGATCAATATCGCCATCTTCGGCAAGACAGGGGTGGGCAAGTCCACGCTGGTCAACGCGATCTTCTCCGAGCCGGTCGCTGCCACTGGGATCGGTGCCCCGGTCACGATGGGCTCCCACCTCTACCTGGACAAGCGCGGCACTCTGGGGCTGATCGACACCCGCGGCCTCGAAGTGGGCAGGGATGACGCGGAGATCCTCAAGGAGATCACCAAGGCCGTCAAGGAGAGTCGCACCAAGCCGATCAACGAACAGATCCATGTCGCGTGGTACTGCATCCGCGGCATGGACCGGCGGTTCGAGGACGTCGAGGAGCGGTTCATCACGACGTTGGCCGATCTGGGCATCCCGGTCATCGTCGTGCTCACCCAGGTGCCGATGCGGGACGGGTTCTACCACCCCGACGCGGTGGAGCTTGCCCGCCAGATCCAGGCGCGGCACCTGCCGATCGTGGGCGGACGCCCGTTCATGACGTACGCATTGAGGGACCAGTTCACCGGTCAGCCGCCCCACGGCTTGATGGACGTGCTTCATGCCACGTTTCATGTTGCCCCGGAAGCCGTCCACGCGGCCCTCGTGGCCGCGCAAGCCATCGATCTGGGACTCAAGGCGTCCCAGGCCCGGAAGTTCATAACGGCCAGCACGGCGGCGGCTGCTGCCGCGGCTGCGATTCCGATCCCGTTCTCGTCCGCGGCGGTCCTGGTGCCGATCCAGCTGGGCATGATGGCCCGCATCGCCCACCTGCATGGTCTGGGCTTCGACAAGTCGGCGGTGCTGGCGATCGCTTCGACCTCGGTGGCCACCTCGGCCGGCCGGGCCGCTGCCGCAGGCATGCTGAAGTTCATCCCGGGCGCCGGTTCGGTGGCCGGCGGGGTCATCAACGCGTCGGTGGCCTCTGGCTTCACCCTCGCGATGGGCGAGGCGTGGCTGGCGGTGTGCAGCAAGGCGGCCACCAACTCGCTGCCGAGCGTCAACGGCGTGATCGACACCGAGGCGGTCAAGCGGCTGTTCGAGTCAGAGCTTGCCAAGCGGCTGCCGCGGATTCGTCCGCGCTCCTAGCCAGGCGCACAGGGAGTGCCACCCGCTTTGGTGGGCCAGCATCGCTGCGACCCGCTTTGGTGGGCCGGCATCGCTGCGACCCGGACCCGGTCCGATGCGCGAGGCGCCGGCGCAGCGGTGGTCGGTGCGTCCCGAGTGCAGTCAACCCCAGGGCACGGCACCGGGCCAAGATCAAAGACCGCCCGTCGGGCCAAGACCAACGTCCACATACGGCCAAGGCGAAGGCCAAGGACCGGCCCGGGGGCGGGGAGTCCCTGGCTCAACCCAGGGCGGCGTGCTCTGGCTGGCCGCGGGCACGCCTCATCGAACGACCCAACCCGCCCCCTGAGCGCAGCTGACCACCTAATGCCGTCCCCGGCGCAGCGAACGACCCCAACGCGCCCCGGCGTAGCTGACCACCCAACCCCCCCGGCGCAGCGAACGGCCCCAACGCGCCCGGCGCAGCTGACCACCCAACCCCCCGGCGCAGCGCGAACGGTGCCGGGACAGTCCCACGGGGACTGACAGCGTTTCCCGGACAGTCCCGCGCTTCTCGGACACTCCCTAGCGGCACTGAGAGTCCGGGCGTTGCCCTTGGGCGCGGCGGGCGTGAGGTCAGCCGGCTGGTGGTGCGGTTCCGGGTGAACCCCGCCCGGGTGGCGCGGTTCCGGCGGGTGGGGGTCCGGCTCGGGTGAAGCGGGCATGCCGGATGGGACGTCGGTGGGGGTCGATACGAGCCGGAGGAATCGCTTCGGGGATGCCGTCGGCGGCGATGTGGATCTCCCATTGATCCCGGATGCCGTGTTTGGCGGGTTCGACCAGGGCGTGGTGCTGTGGGCAGAGCAGGCACGTATTCCACACGGAGGTCACCCCGCCGGCCCACCAGGGAACGTCGTGGTGCGCGTCGCACCTGATCGCGGGGGCGTCGCAGTGGGGGAACACGCATCCGCCGTCCCGCAGGGTGAGGGCGGTGCGGATGGCGGGGGTGACGAGCCGGGTGGAGCGTCCGACGTCGAGGACCTCGCTGGCGGCGCCGAGGACGGCGGGGATGAGGTCGGCGT
>JBAVKY010000193.1:0-1515 GCA_049688555.1 Propionicimonas sp. | reverse complement strand
GTTGACTGGGACCACGTCGGCGGGCAAGCCGCTGCAGTGGGCCACGACGTGCGGATCGGTGTGCTCGTTGTGCCGGCCGGGTCCGAACAGGTAACGGATCAGCCCCGCTGGATCGGCGCCGCGCATGACCTTTCCGATCACTCGCCGGGGTGCCCGGCCGCGGCGACGATCAGGCCGCGGACGTGCCAGGCATGGCGCAGCAGCTCGTCGACCGCGGCCGTGGCGGTGGCCAGTTGCGGCAGCTGCCCTGCGTGGCGGGCGGCGCGGGCGTCGTCGAGTTGGCCGAGGTTCGTGCGCAGTTGCCGGGCGGCGCGGCGCACTCGCTCGACCGCGGCGTACTGCTCCCCGAGCAGCGCCGGCCGCTCGTCCTCCGGGGCTTCCGCCACCTGCCCCAGCCAGCCGCCCACGGCCAGTCCGTCGGCGACCGCGGCGCGGACCAGGACGTCGCGCTCCCGCATGGTCACCCGGGTGAACACGACTCGGTCGCGGCGCTCGCCGGCAGGAGTCGGCTGGCGTCGCCCGGCCACGAGCTCGATGGGGGCAGTCGGAGCGACCGGCCTTGGATTGGTCTGGTCAGCCGGCACCGCGAACACGCGTTCCACATCGGCCAGGCACGCGCTCGCCCTGTCGGCCGCGGCCCGCACACGGTCGAGTGCCGCGGCCAGCTGCAGGTCCGGCACTGCTCGGCCACGGTTCTCGGCCGCAGCCATCGAGTTCACTGTGGCTCCGATCAGCCGCAGGCGGTCACGGTCGGTGCGCAGGCCGTCCAGCTGATTGCTGTCCAGGGCCGGGCGGCGCAGGGCGACGTCCAGGCCAAGCAGCGCCAGCCACGCGGCCACCGCCAACCCGGCCCGAGAGGCCCGCTGATCTGCCCGCGTGTGGGTCTCCGGTGTCAGCCGGCAGCGCACCACCTGATCGCGGGCCGCAGGTCCACGACGGCGGCGGCGCCGCTGGGCCGTGGGCTGACTAGTCGGGATGGCCTGTTCCGCCACGTATGGGTTCTGCATGGTTGCCAGTCTGCCGCGCCCTCGCGGCTCAGCGGTAGCCATGTGGTGCTAATCAGTTAACTTGCTCCCGCCTCTGACCTTCCCCGGCGTCGGTGGCGGACCTACTCTGACAGGCGCCCAGCAGCCACTCGAAGCGCCGCTGGGGGCCCTGGAACTGCCGGCGACGAAGGCGTGGCAGGCCCCGCCGTTGCGCCGATACCCGACCCCGAAGGAGCCACCCACATGACCATCGCCTCCCCCTCCTGGGACGCGCCCGCCTGGGCCGGCGTGCACGCGTCCGCGCCCGGGATGGACTGCCTGATCGCCACCCTGCGGGCCACCCGCTCTGCCTGCGACGCCGCCGTCGGCGTGACCCCGCGCACCGCGGGGTTCGACCCCGCCGGCGGGTGGCAGTCCGCCGACGGGCTGCTCGCCCTGCTCGAGCTCGCGTGCGCTGCGCCCCCTTCCGCCGAGCTCACACTCGACCCTCCGCCCACCCTCGCCGCCGCGGCGGGCACCGTCGACCAGC
>JBAVKY010000192.1:0-2102 GCA_049688555.1 Propionicimonas sp. | reverse complement strand
GGCCGCCCGCGAAACCGACCCGGCGCGCGTCGGTGGGCTGCTGGCCCAGATCCAGGCGGCGGCCTCGGAGAACCTCACCGAATCGCGGCGCGTCGTGTACGCGCTGGCTCCCGACGACCTCACCTCCGGCGGCCTCGCCGCGCCCCTGGCCCGAATGACCACCGAGTTGGCCGGCCACCTGGACGCCGACGTCACGCTCGACATCGACCCGAACCTGCCCCGGCTCGCCACGGCCACCGAGGTGGCCCTGCTTCGTGCGGCGCAGGGCGCGCTCGCCAACGTGCGCCGACATTCCGGCGCCGGTCACGTGAGGATCACTCTCGTGCGCGCGGACGGCGAGGTCCGTCTCGACGTGGTGGACGACGGTGTGGGGTTCGACCCCGCGTCCCTCGCAGACGCCGAACCCACCCTGGCCGGCGGCTACGGCCTGCGGGCCCTGCGGGCCAGGCTGGCCGCGCTCGGGGGCGGACTCGCCGTCGAAAGCGAACCCGGACACGGAACCGCGATCTCGCTGACGGTTCCGTTCGTGCCCGCCGAAGGAGCGACACCGTGATCACAGTCCTGCTCGTCGACGACCACCCCGTCGTCCGCTCCGGGCTGCAGGCCCTGCTCGCCGGGGAGCCCACCCTCACCGTCCTGGGCGCCGCGGCCTCCGGGGAGGAAGCCCTCGCGCTCGTGGCGAGCCTGAACCCGGACGTGGTGCTCTGCGACCTGCGCCTCGGCGACGGGATGGACGGGGTCGCGCTCACCGAGACGCTACGGCGGGACGGCGAACGGCCGGCCGTGCTGATCCTGACCACCTACGACAACGACAGCGACATCGTCCGCGCGGTCATGGCCGGTGCCGCCGGCTACCTGCTGAAGGACGCTGAACCAGAGGCGATCACCCAGGGCATTCGCGACGCCGCCGCCGGCCGGCTCGTCCTCAGCCCAGAGCTGGAACGCCGGGTCGCCGATCGCATGAGCCACGGCGTCCCGCAGCTCAGCGACCGCGAGCTAGAGGTGCTGCGGTTGGTGGCCGACGGCCAGGCCAACAAGGAGATCGCGCGGTCGCTGTACATCTCAGAAGGGACGGTGAAGACGCACCTGGTGCATGTCTTCGGGAAGCTCCGCGTGGACAGCCGGACGTCGGCCGTCGCTGCGGCGCGGGTGCATGGGTTGCTCACGTAGCCTTCGGCAACAGACTTGGAGGGGCGGTGCGGTCGATGCCTCGCCATTCATGGCCGACTGCCCAGGTCGAACGCGCTTCGGGAATGCCGGGCGGACTGTCGGGGTGCCCCGTGCGGGATCGATTCGTACCCGCGCGGCGGGTGATGCATGCTTCCGCAGCAAGGGCTGATGCATGGCTACAGACCGCGACTTGAACGGCTAGTGTTCGTCGAGTCCGCATGCTCTGTCTGCAACGAGCACGGTTGTCGCGGATCCTTGCGCGGCGACACTCAGGGCACGGGCGCGAAACCACGGCAGCCGAAGTGATCGCCGCCAAGCAGCCACCGAACGCCGTGCCGCCGAGATATCCGAGGGGTTCCACTTTTGCGCGATCGAGCTCCATCGGCCAGAGGGTCGGCTACGCTACCGCCGGGGAGAGGCGGTCAAAATGAAGGCGATTATCCGAGCAGTGGCAGGCGCAATTCTTGCTGGGCTCGTATTGACAAGTGGCACATCGGTGACGCATGGGCTGAGCGGAGGCCAAGCGTCTTCGGAGGCACCCTGGTCTGTACGCATCATCGCTGATGGAAAAGAAATCTGCTCAGGTAGCGTGATTGCCGCCCGGCTGGTATTGACTGCTAGGCACTGCGTGGAAGGGTACAGGTCTTGGACTGTCTATCTTCCCTCGAAGGCCGTGGTGACAAAGACGAAAGAATACGCTCCGTCCTCAGTGGGTGACGCGGCCATTCTGGTGTTGAGTCAGGATTCGGGAGTCGCGCCGGTACGGTTAGCTTCCAAGACCCAAGCTACGTCTTTTGTGAACCGTGGTGTTACATTTTTCGGGTGGGGCTGGACCGGGATCCGCAAGGATGGCAGCAAAACAATTGGGACAGGCCTGCCAAGCAAGGTGCAGAAGTCGCCAAACGGCGCCTACTTCTTGGCTAAGTACTGCC
>JBAVKY010000191.1:0-2185 GCA_049688555.1 Propionicimonas sp. | reverse complement strand
CCGCCCCACGACCCTGACACACCCCCCGCACGGCTCGCCAAGATCGTCGGCCGCTTCCCCGAGTTCGGACCCGCTGTGGCTACCAACCCGAACTGCTACCCAGAGCTGCGAGCCTGGATCCAGGAGTTCGTCTTGTCCATCGTCCCGACCGGTGACAGCCAGATCGATACCGGGGGGGTCCACCTACCCATCAGGTCGCACGGGCAGCCCGTGGGTATCGGTTCAGAATGGTCAAGGACACCACCCGGCTAGCCGATCGCGGTGGCACCGATTGCGTTTCGGACTTCTGGCACTGGTCTTCGGTGATGCCACCCTTCATCACCAGGTCACACTCCAGCGGCGGCGCGCCATAGCTGGCCGGGTCGGTCAGGTCGAAGCTGGAAATCGGGCGCAAACCGGGCATGCCGCCACCTTTCGGGCATCCGATCCCGGGCAACAGGACCGGGTGGGTCAGCTCCCGTGCTCATCCCAGCTACCCCTGTTGTCGAGGCTGGTGCGCACAACTGCCGCCAAGGAACCTCGCCGGAGATTCCGGACGTGCGTCAGGGGCGGCAGGCAGGCATCCCGCATCAGCGAAGAACCTTGTCGGACTACGCTTCACTCATGACACGCCTCGCCCACCGCATGGCTGCTCTGGTGGCCGCGGCCGTCCTCATGGCGACCGGGTGTCAGTCCGGCCCGACCCCTCCGCCCAGTCCCCGGTCGACCCCCGCCACCACCTGCCCGGAGTTGGCCGCGCGCATCGTCGACGCTCTGCAGGCCTATGTCGACAGCTTCGCCGAGGTCTCCGCTGGTGACGTTGGCGGCGCCGTATCGGCACGGCAGTCCGACTTCGCGGCCGCCAGTACCGCGCTCCGCGAGCGCGGTGCCGCGCTGGGTTGTGACCGGACCACACTTGCCGGTCTGGTCCGGAGTGAGCTCGGGCGGCTGACGGGGGGCACCCCCGTTCAGGACGCGGTGGCGGACACGTTCCGCGCCGATCCGCTGGGCGGCGTTGACCCGTCCGATCCGGGCCCGGCTGACTTCACCGTGAACTCGAGCGTCCAATTGGTGAAGGCGATCGCGCAGGCAGGGAGCGGCTCGACGATTCGCCTCGCGGCGGGCAGCTATGGCCTCCGCGCTCCCCTAGTGGTGCTCCGCCCGATCACCCTGATCGGAGCGGGCGACGGTAGCGACCCGCAGCGGGCCAGCACGATCACCTCGCGCGCCGGCGGAGCGACACTGGTCGCAGCAACCGGCGGCGACCTGGGGCTCGCGGACCTGGCCGTCACCCACGTCGGTGAACAGGCGGCGTCCGTGGTCGTCGTGGCCGGCGGCGGGTACCGCTTCGAGCGGATCCAGGTTGATGGTGGGGTCGCCGCCGAGGGAGCCGGTGGCTATGGCGTCGTGCTTCGGCCCTCGTCCAACGGCCTCATCCCAACCGGGAACAGCCGGATGCTCACCGACGTCACGCTGACCGACAACGACGGCGGCGGCATCGTCATCGCCGCAGCCGAGCAGCCGACCATCTCCAGGGTTCGGGTGACCGGGTCGTCCGGATGCGGCCTGTGCTGGATCGAGCAGGCGACCGGGACGGCGTCCGACGTGACGGTGACCGGCACTCAGGTCGGCCTCCGAGTCGACAACACGGCCTCACCGGTCATCACCGACGCTCGGGTCGGGAAGGCCGATGTGGGCGTCGCCCTGACCGGCTCTGGCACTCCTCGGCTCAGCCGAAGCCAGCTCAGCGGGGCGGCGATCGGCCTGCAGTCCACGGGGTCGGCGTCCGCGTTGATCGCCGACCTGACCATCAAGGACGCGCGGGAGATCGGCCTTCGGCTCTCAGGGACCAGTTCGTCGGTGCTGTCCGGGCTGACGATCAGCGGCCGCACCAAGGTGGGCATCGCCACCATCGCCGACGCCACCGCCACCCTCACCGACGCGACGATTCGTACCACCGGCGACGTCGGGCTGTTGTGGGCCGAGCGTGCGACGGGCACGGTCACCGGCGGTTCGGTCCGCGGGCCGAAACTAGGGCTGCAGCTCGGCGGGTTGGCGCAGGTGGAAGCCTCGGACGTGATCGTCGATCGATCGACCGCCGCTGCCGTTCTGGCTGGGGACACCTCAGCCGGCACACTCACCCGACTCACCTGTGGCGTTGCGGCCGGCGCCGCGGTCGTGGTCGACAAGAAGGCGAAGATCACTC
>JBAVKY010000190.1:0-7823 GCA_049688555.1 Propionicimonas sp. | reverse complement strand
GTTCCACAGCAACCGCATCGGTGGGTAGTGATGAATTTTTCGACCACGTGCTGCGGCTGGCCAACGGACTTGTTTGGCTCGTCAGCAGGTCGGACGAGCTGGATGCGGACCGGGCGCCGGAGGCGGGCAGTCTGGTCGTGGCAGGTGGTTCGCTGGAGGACCGGATCGCGATCGTCGGGGCCGTGGGTCTGCGGACGATCCGGTTGATCGGTGGGGCCGGGTTCGACACCCTGCTTGGTCCGGCCGAAGACGTGATCTGGTCGATCACCGGCGACGGCGCCGGGAAGGTCGCCGGAATCGAGTTCGAGGGCTTCGAGGACCTGGTCGGTTCGGCGGACAATGAGGACACCTTCGACTTCTCAGCCGATGGCCGGGTGGCCGGTGTGGTTGACGGGGGCGCGGGCGGCTTCGACTCGATGCTGGTGGACGGGACGGGCCGGTCGGTCTCGGCGGTGTCGTTCGACCCGCACTCCGGTGTCGTCACGGTCGACGGCGTCGCGTACCGCTACCTCGGCCTTGAACCGGTCGGGATTCAGGGGGCGGCGACCACGCTGACCATCTCAGGCACCAGCGGCGCGGACACCATGGTGCTGACTCGTCACGCCACGGATGCCGGGGCGCTGACAGTCACGGGCGACAGCACGATGGAGATCCACCACTTCTACCGGCCGACGGTCAGCCTGACGATCGACGCGCTTGGTGACGTCGACAGCGTGACCATCAGTGGCGCCAATGGCGCGATCGATCTTGGTGGGATCCCGCTGATCGTCCTCGCCGAGACGATCGAGGTGGCTGCCGGAGCCTGGCTGAAGACCACCGGCGACGTGACCCTCGATGCGTCCGCAGCCAACCCGACCGGTGCCTCCACCACGAACGTTCTGGCCACGGCCCTCGTGAACGGCCACATCGAAGCCCGCCACCTCACGGTGAGTGCGACGGCGGCACAGACCGTCTCGCTGCCCAGCCAGGTCAGCAACAGAACCCTGAGTTACAACCTCACGTCCCGGGCCCGGGCCGCGATCGGTACCGGCGCGGTGGTCAACGCGGCCACGCTCCGGGTGCTCGCCCGGACGGGTGTTGACTTCGACTACGCCGGGGTCGCCCCGACCACCACACCGTGGCAGGGCATCGGCCTCCCCCTCGTGAACGCGTTGGTGAGGGTCAACGCGACCAACACCACGCTGGCCCGCATCCTCTCGGGCGCCACGGTCACCGTGGGTGGCAGCCCGATCTCGGGCGCCGAGCCGGCCAGTGCGCTGATCTCCGCCGTTGATGACACCGATATCACGATCACGATCGTCGACGGCAGCGCAGCGACGCGCCTGGACGGCTCGCTCGGGACGTCCGCCCGATTCGCCTTCGAGAACCTCCAGGCGCACGTCACCCTCTCCCGGGACACCCAGGCGATCCTCGCGTCGCCGATCGCGACCAGTGGCCTGGTTGCGGTGAGGGCCCGCAACGAGGGGACCGTTGTCGGCATCGTCACCTCGGACCTGGTCGGGATCGTCCGGCACACGGTCACCAAGGACGACGCGATCACCGCGGTACGGAATGTGACGCTCGGCGTCGGTGGCCTGGAGGTCAGCGCCACCAGCGCCGGCACCTACGACGCCACGGCCAAGGACGCCCGCAATGACGTCACCGGCGCCACCTCGGCCGGGATCTTCGACAGCAACATCACCGCAGGAGGCCAGGGGGTCGCCGTCCAAGCGCAGGATCTCAGCACGTTGACGGCCCACGCCGGCGGCTCGGTGCTCAGGCCCGAAACCCCGCTGGTGACCACGACCGTCACTCTGGCGTGGAACCTGCTCGACCGGACCACGAGCGCGATCGTGAACGGCTCGACCATCACCGAGGCGGGCGACATCGACGTCCTCGCGAGCAGCGACGCGATCCTGGTTTCGCAGACCTCGGCCGCGTCGATGGCGACGAAGACAGGTGCGATCGGCTCCAATGCGGTGGCGCTGGCAGCCCTCTTTGCGGCGAACGTGGTGCGGGGCGCGGTCACCGCGTCCGTGACCACCAGCACCCTGAGCGGGCTGAATGTGCGGATCGTGGCGCTGGCTGGCGGGGCCGTCATCGACGCCACCTCGCAGGTGAGCGCCATCGCGGCCTCAGGTGGTGCCCTGGTGGATCTGCTGCCGAAGTTCAGCCTCGGGGTGGCGTTGGCAGTCAACTTCATCGGCTGGGCCGTCGCCCAGACGGCACTCGGCGCCTTCCTCGCAGCGATCAATACGCTGCTCGGCTCCACCTTCGGTACTGGCGAAGAACCCTGGGCCGTGACCGCCACCGCGGTGGACTCCCCGCTGACAGCCACGCGTGACCTGACCCTGAGCGCCCGCACCGCGGAGCTGATCAACGCCACCGTCAGCAACACCTCCTCCGCGGTTGCTGAGGGTTTCGGCCTCTTCAACACGGCCTCCGGCGCCGCCGGCGCGGTCGTGGCCAGTAACAAGGTCAGCAGCACGGCACGCGCCTCCATCGACGCGACCGGGGGCCTGGTGCCCGTGGCGGCCGGTGGCACCCTGGAGATTCGGGCCGACGACTCGGCCGGCATCTACTCCAACGTGAAGCTGGTGGCATCGTCGATCACCACCAACGACGGCGGTGTACACGCCCTCGACCTACTGCTGCCGGCCGACGTCCTCAGTTCCGCCGGCACTGTGACGCTCCACTTTGGGGACACGGTGCGGTTGGACACTCTCTTCGGCAACCCGAGGTACCTCGCCGAGGCAACCGGCGTGAACCGGCAGCCGGTCGATGCCGGCAACGTCGTGGCCCTCGCCGACGACTACGGGGACATCCGTTACACCACGGCCTCTGGCGTCCGGCTGGTCTCGGCAGGCGATGTGGTCATGGTGGAACCGGGCTACGAGGGCCAGGGCACCTGGCAGGCCAGCTACCGCTACGTGGGCGCCAACGGCCGAGTCGACTTGGGGACCCAGGACTTCACCAACCAGGGCAGCTGGCTGCGGGTGGGCGGGCTGGCCGGCAGCCTCTACCGGTACGAGGGCGCGCCTGCGTTGCTCGATGTGAACTCCCAGGACTACAGCGACGAAGCGCTGTGGACCCGGATCAGCGGACGTCCGCAAAGCGTCTACCAGTGGCTGGGTGACACCACTTCCCTCGATCTCAACGCGCCCAGGCTGAACGGGGTCGCGGTTCCTTACCCCGATCTCGGCTACTGGAAGCCGGTCAGCGTGACCGACTACTTCCCGGCCGGCGCCGGCTTCGATGGGTTCAACTTCGGCTCCACACCGTCGGTCACCGTCGGCGGGGTGGTCGTGCTCAACGACGTCCGGAGCGAGGTCGACGCCTCCCTGAGTGATGCGACAGTGCACGCGGGTGACCTGCTGGTCCAGGCCGTCCTGCAGACGCTGATCCGCGCGGACGCCGACGCGACGGCCACCTCCTCTGGCGGCAGCACGTTGTGGGGCGGGATGTCACTGGCCGTCAACGCGGTGATCGCCACGAACCGCGTCCTCGGCACCGTCATCGCCCGTGTCTTGCACTCGGGCATCGTCGCCGAGGGGGACGTGCAGGTCGAGGCCCGCAACGACGCGGAGATCGACGCGAGCGTGCACGGCGCAATGGCGGCGAGTACGTCCTCGGTCGGCCTGCTGCTGGCGTTCAACACCATCGGCTGGGAACCCACCAACGACTTGTTCCAGACGATTGACAACGTCATCGGCGACCCGGTGCTGACTGAAGAGAATCCCGTCGAGTCGTGCGCGGTGATCGAGAACACCCCCGTTGCCGCCGCCGGCACGCTGGCCGTCCTGGCCACCACGGAGGCCACTATCCGAGCCCTGGTCGGTAACGACTCGACCTCTGCCCCGGCCACCATCTTCGGCTTCGGCGCGATGAGCGCCTCCGGGGTGATGTCCAGCAACCGGATCAGCACCCGGACGAAGGCACAGCTCGACAACGGCGTCCTGCCAGGCGACTTCACTCGCACCTCCACCCCAGCACTGCTGCAGCCCGGCGATCGGGTGCAGGACAACACGGGACGGACCTACATGTGGGTCGGAACCACCCGCGGGCCACCGCTGGGCGACGCCACGATCGACCTCTCCGACGAGAACTTCGGCGCGGCCCCGTGGCGGCGCGTCGACCTCATCACCGCCGCGGGCCTCAGCGTCGAGGCACGCGACACCGCCACCATCATCGCCACCAGCGCACTGGCCGCCGAGGTTTCCTCGGCCGGCGACGCCGGCTCCGGCATCCTCAACCGCTGGGCCGAAGAAGTGCTGAGCGACTACACGTTCACCAGCAATTCCGGAATCACCAGCAACACCAGTCCCACCAGCGACCCCGCGAAGCGCCTCCACTTCGGTGACCGGGTGCGGGTCGCGGACACCTATGACGGGCCCGATCTCAACACCGCTGTCGACACCGCAGTCGCCGGCCGGGTGTTCCAGTGGATGGGGACGGACGCCCTCGGGGCCAACCTGAACCTTGGGACGCAGGACTACACCAACGTCGAGCTCTGGAAGGAGCTCACCCCCACCAACCTGGTCAACGACGCCGTCGGCTATGACAAGCTCGCCAGCCGAGGCGTCTGGCTGGAGACCCTGCTCGGCAACAGTGGCACCAGTACGACGTTCGGCCTGCTGGTCACCAACAGCGTCCATTCGGCAGTCGTCGCCGGCATTTCGCGGACAACGGTCGTCTCCGGTGGCCCCGTGTCCGTCAGCGCTACTGACGCTGCGTCCATCAGTTCGAGCGATTCGAGCCGGATCACCGGCGGCGGCAAGGGCGCGCTCATCGTCAGCAACCTGGTACTGACCACCGCCGACGCCCTGATCGATCACAGCCCGATCACCATCACCACCGGCGGCCTCACGGTGGACGCCGGGCAGGACGGTCAGATCGACGCCGTTTCCACGAGTCGCATCGAGAACGGGGACGGCACGAGCGCCGTCCTGGCCTTCAACGTGATCGGCTGGACCCCCACCAACCTCCTCTTCAGCGCGATCCAAGCCTTCCTCGGCCAGAGCCAGTCTTGGAGCTCGGAGCTCCCGGCCCGGGCGTCGGCGTTGGTCAGTGACTCGGCCCTGGACGTCGCGGCCGGCATCTCGGTCACCGCCGCCTCAGCCGCGCAGCTCAACGCGGTCGCGGGCAACGACAACGCCGTCGAGAACATCGCCGGGGTGATCCTCCCCGGAGCCGGGCCGGACGCAGAGCAGGGCCAGGTCACCGGGTTCGGCCAGAACGCGGGCGTCACGGGCCTCATCCTCGCGTCCAACAAGGTCTCCAGCGCCGCAACGGCGGCCATCACCTTCACGGTGACCGGTGGCGCAGTGACCGCGCACAGCGGCGGTGTCACGATCGCGGCGACCGACACGGCGGGTATCAAGTGCTTCAGTTCCGTCGTGCAGTCCGCCACCGCCCAGAACGACCCGACGAAGCTGATCCAGACCGTCAACGACGAGCTGATCCCGAACGACTACGACTTCACCACGGCCTCGGGCCTGCAGACCCTGGCGAAGGGGGATCGCGTCCGGCTCGGTGCGACCTACGCGGGATGCCTCGGTGGCTCCTGCGGACTGCCCGGCGCGGTCTACGCGTACGTGCCGGCCAGCGGCGTCGTCCAGCTCGGCACCGCGAACTACAGCGATCCGCTGGTCTGGAAGAAGCTGGAAGCCGGCGCGGCCACCCTTGACCAGCTGTATCCCGGCATCGGGAACATCACCATCTCCAAGGCCAAGGCCACCGGCATCCTCGTGGTGATGAACGACGTCCGCGGCGACGTCAAGGCGTCCCTGGCCAAGGCGGTGGTCACGGCGACCGGTGCCGTCAACGTCCGCGCGGTGGAGGACGCCTGGCTGATCGCGGATGCCATCACCAACGTCAGTGCCAGCGGCGGTTCGCCGATCGGGTTCGGCATCCTCGGGCTCCTGCTGGGACTGAACACCTCCACCAAGGGCTTCCAGATCGCGACCAACCTGGTGCTGGCCAGCGCCGACGCCGCGGTGGCCGGCAGCTCCGTCCACGCTGCGTCCCTGGTCGTGGAGGCCACGAACCACTCCGGGATCGATGCCACGCTGCTCTCCACCGCGGACACCAGCGGCGGCTCCGCGATGAGCGCCACGCTGGCCTTCAACCTGCTCGGCTGGAAGCCCCAGAACATCTTCGCCAGCACCCTGGACGCCTTCCTCGGCCTGGCCCCGGCGAACGAGACCCAAGCCGCCGCCGCGATCGCCTCCCTCACCGATTCGAACGTGACGCTCACCGGCTCCCTCACTGTCAGCGCGGTCAACGCGGCCATCCTCAACGCGACGGTCTCCAACGCGGCCAGCTCGGTGGTCTCGGGGCTGTTCAACGTCGCCGGCGGGGCCAAGGCCGCGATCCTCGCCAGCAACAAGGTCGCCAGCCGGGCCCAGGCGCTCGTGCAGAACGACACGATCCGTGCTGGCGGGGCGATGGCGGTGCGCGCCAGCGACGAGGCGGGGATCTACGCCAACGTCAAGATCGTCGGGTCGTCGGTCACCACGAACAGTGGCGCGATCGACGTGATCGCCGGCGCGATCTCCAGTTCGGTGGACGCCGACTTCGCCAGTTCCGAGGTCGCCGGCACCCTGGTGTTCGGCGACCGGGTGCGCATCGACGCCGGCTTCGGGGACCCCGATTTCACCACCTCCGGCGAGGGGCTCCAGCCGGTCACCCTGACTCCCACCAACCATGTGGTGGCCCTGCACCCCACGTACGGTGTCTCCCGCCTGACGACGGCATCCGGCATCCGGCTGCTGAGGCTCGGCGACCTCGTGACGGTTGACCAGGGCTACCTGTCCGGCGGCGCCTGGGGGGCGACCTACCGCTACGTCGGCTCGAACGCGCGCCGCGACCTCGGGGCCCAGGACTTCCTGAACGCTGGTCTGTGGCGGCGGGTCGGCGGCAACGGCGGCTCCGTCTACAGCTACCGGGGCACGACCGCCCTGACCCTGGACATCAACTCCACCGACTTCAGCGACCCAGCGAGGTGGCAGGAACTCAGTGGAGCTCCCGGCACCGTCTACGAGTACCTGGGCACGACCCGCGGCAACGTCCAGCTCGCTTCGGAGAACTACGCCGACCTCGGCTGGTGGCGTCCGGTGCCCCAGACCCAGATCTTCCCGACCTTCAACATCACGAACTCCAACTCCAGCGCGATGGGCGGCGCGATCGTCCTCAACGACGTACGCAGCACGGTGCAGGCCTCGGTCGACGGCTCGACCGTCACCGCGGGCAGCCTTGAGGTGAACGCGGTCGAGCAGGCCGTGATCCGCGCGCTGGCCGATCTCACCACCTCCTCCTCGGGCGGCAGTTCGTGGGACGGGCAGGGGACGTCGACCGCGATCTCCGGAGTGATCGCCACCAACCGGGTGCTCGGCAGCGCCACCGCCGTCATCACGAACAGCACGGTCACCACCCGCTTCGACGATCCCGTCACCCCCGTCAACGAGAGCACCACCGGCGACCTCACAGTCACCGCGGCGAACCTCGCCCAGATCGATGCGACCAACCTGGTCGCGGCCTCGTCGGGTGCGAAGTCCATCGGACTGGTGCTCGCCTTCAACACCCTCGGCTGGAACCCGTCGGCGACCTTCTTCGCCCTGATCGACGCGATCATCGGCGACCCGCTGATCTCGGAGGCCTACGCCGGCGAGAACCCCATCGCCACACTGGCAGCGATCACCGGCACCCCGCTCACCGTCGCCGGGGACCTCACCGTGGCCGCGCTCACCGACGCCAGGATCAACGCCCTGGTGTCGAACTCGGCGACCTCGGCGCCGGCGGCGCTGTTCGGTGCGTCCGGCACCAGCGTGGGCATGGTCGTCTCC
>JBAVKY010000189.1:0-13806 GCA_049688555.1 Propionicimonas sp. | reverse complement strand
CGGACGGATCCCGGCCAACGGCGTAGCAGGCCGCCGCGATGCGGGCGCGAGCGGTCGTCAGGTTGGCCGCGATCTCGCTCATCACGGCCAACGAGCGGCCAGCGACATCAGGGACAACGAGGCGAGGATCGCGAAGAAAAGGGCATAGCCGGCGTACTGCTCGGTCACCTCCTGGTCAACCTTGACGAATCCCACCGACCTGGCGATCGACGAGTACACCTCCTTCAGTTCGGCGCTCGATCCAGCCGCGAACTTCTTGCCGCCGGAGATGCGGGCGATATTCTCCAGTTCCTGAGGGTTCACCGGGACGGGCTCACGCCTGCCGTTGCTCTCGACGTACCCGTTGGCGGTGCCGTAGGCGATCGTGTAGATGGGGACACCCTGCTCCTTGGCCTGACGTGCTGCGGCAGCGGAGGGACGTCCGATGTTGGTGTAGCCGTCACTGAGCAGCACGATGGCCCCCGGTGCGGGGTCGTCGGGGTGGAGCGGATCGGGAGGCGCCTGCGCCATCGCGTCGAGCGCGGAGTAGATCCCCTCGCCGATCGCGGTCGACGGCATCACCTCGAGGTTGTCGATCGCGGCCGCAACGACCCCGCGGTCGGTCGTGGGGGGGACGACGACCGAGGCCTGGGCCGCGAACTGCACCAGGGCGACGTTGAAGCCAGCGGGCAGCAGTTGCAGGAAGTCCTTCGCGGCGCTCTTGGCGGCCGCCAGTCGGTTCGGTGCGACGTCCTCGGCGACCATCGAACGAGAGACGTCGAGAGTCAGCACGACGGTGGCCCGCTCTCGGGGTACGTCGACCTCACCCTTGGGCTGGGCGAAGGCCACGTTCAGGGCGGCCAGACTGAGCACCGCGGCACCCACCGCGATGTGGCGCTTCCACGACTGCTGCTTCGGCAACACCTTTTCGAGCTTGCTGATCGACCGCGTGCTCGCCCGGCGGCGTCGCCGCCAGAGCAGAAACGCGTAGAGGCCCACCAGCAGTGGGATCATCACCAACCACCACAGCCGCTCGGGACGCGTGAACGCCAAGTCCAACACCACCATCAAGGCCACCTCGCTCCCAGAGAGACCGCAGCCAGGGCGGCCACCACTGCAAAGGCCAACCCGTACCCGGCCCACAACGCTGTGGTCTCCTTCTTGACCTCCACCTGTCCCACCTCGCTGCGAATGTTGTCGTACACCCGGTTCAACTGGCTGAGGTCCTCGGCGGTGAAGGCGCGGCCCCCGGTCGCGCTCGAGAGTCCCTGCAGCAGCGCCGAATCTGGCGGTACCGGTTCACGCTTGCCGTCCAGATCGACGTACCCGTTCGGGGTGCCGTAGGCGATCGTGTAGATCGGCACTCCGGCCTTCTTCGCCGCCGCCGCAGACTGCGCAGGCGAGCGGCCGCCGGTGTTCTGACCGTCCGAGAGCAGGACGATCGCGCCGGGCGCGATGCTGCCATCATCACCCTTGGGGGCCATCTGCAGGGCACTCAGCCCGGTGTAGACCGCCTCGCCGACCGAGGTCGAATCCTGCACCTTGAGACTGCTGATGGCCTGCTGGGCCATCACTCGGTCTGTGGTCGGTGGCAGCCGGACCGAAGGGTTGCCGGACAGGCTGACGAGCGCCAGGTTGTACTGGGCAGGCAACTCCTTCACGAAGGCGATCGCCGCCTGCTTGGCGGCGTCCAGCCGGTTCGGTTTCACGTCCGTGGCCTGCATCGACCGAGAGATGTCAATCACCAGCACCACCGTGGCCCGCTCACGTGGCACCTGTTCCACCCCGTTCGGCCGTGCCCACGCCAGCCCCAGCGCGACCAGGGCTGCCAGCGACAGTGCAACCGCCAGGTGGCGACGCCACTGCGACTGCCTGGGCACCACCCGCGACAGGATCGTGGTGTTGGTGTAACGCATCCCGGTCTTCTTCTTGCGCAGCACCACGAAGACGTAGCCGAGCACCAGCAGCGGGAGCAGCACCAGCACCCACAACCGCTCGGGATTGAGGAAGTCCAGCCCGAACATCAGCGAGTCACTCCCTGCGGCGGCGCGTGCAGCATCGACGCCGTACGCCGGTAGGACAGCACGAAGCGCGCGATGTCATGCACCCAGTCTCTGTCGGTGCGCAACTGGATGTGAGCGACGCCGGCGCGGCGTAGCGCAATCCGGATCCGTTCCCGCTGAGCGGCACTGGCGGCGTCCATGCGTTCTCGGGCCGCGTCGTCGGAGGTGTTCACGTACCGCTCGAAGTCGGTCTCGGGATCGCGAATCAGCAGGTCGCCGACATCGGGCAGCTGGATCTCGTGGGAGTCGACGACCTCGACGGCCAGCACCTGGTTGCGGATCGCCAGATGGCGCATCGCGCGCTCCCACTGCGGGGGCACGTTGGGATCCAGCTCATCGTCACCTGCCGTCAGGAAGTCCGAGACCACCACCCGCATGCCGCGCCGGCGTTCCGTGCGCACCAGGCGTTCGATGCCGGTCGTGAGGTCGAAGGGCCCCTGGGTCCGGTCAGAAACGATGGGCTCGGTCAGCATCCGGCGCAACAGGCCGTACAGCGCCGTTCGTCCGGAACGGGCGGGGAGCCGCTTGATCGCATCGGGCCGCATCAGCATGCCCCCGAAGCGGTCGCCCATCTTCTGCGAGAGGAACCCGATCGTGGCGACCGCCGCGATTCCGAGATCGCGTTTGGTGACCCCCTCAGTACCCCAGTTCATGGACGGGGTGACGTCCAGCAACGCCCACACCTCGAGCTCTCGGTCGGCGATGGTGTCGCGGACGTGCGGAATCGTCGTCCGAGCGGTGACGGCCCAGTCCATCTTGCGCACGTCGTCCTGACCCGGCTCATAGACCCGCGCGTCGTTCGCCTCCGAACCGGGGCCCGGCAGCAGTCCTTGGTGGTCGCCATGCAGGAACCCCTCTAGGCGACGGACGATGGTGAGCTCTAGGCGCCGCAGCGCTGCCTCTGGGGCCAGCTTGCGCAGCGGCAGGGTGGGGGTCGTCGGTTCGACCAGGACAGAGCGCACCGCCCCGAGGTCATCGGGGGGTGCGGCGAATCCCGGTTGCTGAGTCACGGCGAGGGTCAGCCTCTGGCTTCCGGGGTGTACTGGTGCTGGCCGTGGGCGACCTGGCGCTGTTGGGCATTCCAGACCGGCGTGGGCGGCGGCACCATGGCCACGATGCGTTCGATCACCTGGACCGGAGTGATGTCGTCGGCGACGGCGTCGAAGCTGAGCAGTAGCCGGTGCGCCATCACGTCGCGAGCCACGGCCTGCACATCCGTGGGCAGCACGTAGTCGCGGCCGTGGATCAGCGCCAGCGCCCTCGAAGCGGCCACCAGACCCAGCGTGGCACGCGGGCTGCAGCCGACCTGGATCACGTTCACGAGGTCCGCCATGCCGAACTCGTCCGGGGTCCGGGTAGCCAGCACCAGGCGGACGATGTACTCCGCGACCAGGTTGTGGACGAACACATCCGAGGCCTGGTCCTGCAGCTGACGAACCATGACCGGGTTGAGCACCGGGTTCGCCTTGGGTGGCCGGACGCTCATCCGGCGCAGAATCTCGAACTCCTCGTTGCCGCGCGGGTAGGGCACGTCGACCTTCAGCAGGAAGCGGTCGCGCTGAGCCTCCGGCAGTGGATAGACGCCTTCGGATTCGATCGGGTTCTGGGTGGCGATCACGATGAACGGGTCCGGCACCGGGTGAGTCTTGCCCCCGATCGACACCTGACCCTCGGCCATCAGCTCGAGCATGGCCGACTGCACCTTGGCCGGGGCACGGTTGATCTCGTCTGCCAGCACGAAGTTCACGAAGATCGGACCCAGCGCGATGTCGAAGTCCTCCTGGCTGGCTCGATAGATCCGGGTGCCCACGATGTCGGAGGGAACCAGATCGGGGGTGAACTGGATGCGCGCGAACGCCCCACCGACCACCGTGGCGAACGTGCGCACCGCCATGGTCTTCGCGACGCCGGGGACGCCTTCGAGCAGGCAGTGGCCCCTGGCCAGCAGCGACACCATCAGCTGCTCGACCATGTGCTCCTGACCCACAATGACCCGCTGTACCTGGGCGATGGCCTCGCCGAGCACCTTGGCCGCTTCGGTGGTCGCCGCTTTGGTGGCGGCGGACTGCGCGGGCTGCTGCGGCGCCTGGGGTTGGATCGAATTGGTCACACCGGACTCCTGCTCATTGGCGAACGTTGCGAGGCTCCGACCACGATACCGGTCCGTCCTAGCCGTCTCCGGTGCGCTCGACCGGGACGCGACAGGCTTGCTGGGTCGGTTTGGCACAATGGTGCTGCGAAGCGGGACTGCCCGCCTGACGATGGGACGCGATGACAACCCCTGAGCCACCCCGGCTGTCGCCGCTGTGGCGCGACGACCCACCGAAGGTTGGTGACTTCTGGCTGGACGCGCGCCTGACCGCTGGCCCCTCCGGGGTGGCCTTCGTGGCACACGACGAGCTCAGCACCAGCGTCCTGGTCGTGCTGCTCTCCGACGGGGCGTCCGCCGATCCAGCTGCCCGAGACCGGTTCGCTGGAACCGTCGACAAGATGCACATCGACACGGTCGTCGCCCGCGGCGGTCAAGGTCAGGATTCCGGACGGCTCGGTCACCGCGTCCGCAGGCCGGAGTCGGACGATCCGGTCGACCCCGCAGATTCGCCCCCAGCTCCCTGGGTGGCCTTGGCCTACGACGGCAGCCCTGCCGCGGTGGCTGAGGCCGACCGAATCCTCGCCGAGGTGGACCTGTCGCGCGCGGTCGAGCTGGGCTACCCGGCCGGGCCGGCTTACCGGCTCCACTGGATCGACCGGGTTCGCCCCGGGATCGCCCGGTTATGGCCGCTACCGTGGCCGGGTCGCCATGATCGAGGCGGACCGCTGACGATCCTGGTGTCATGGCTGTTGATGATGATGCTGGCGGCGCTGGCAGTCCTGATCGCGATCTTGATCTTTCAGCAGGCCCCGCAGGAGCAGCCGCCTCCCCCGGTGCCGCCGACGGCCTCCAGCAGTGCCAGTGGATCCCCGCCACCCTCCTCGTCACCGTCCCCGTCACCGGGGTCACCGTCACCGGGCTCACCGTCGCCTGCGTCCGCATCCCCGTCGCCCGGTTCGCCGTCCCCGTCCGGGGGCGGCTCACCCTCGCCGAATTCACGGCTGTGGCTCGGCCCAGCCTGATCGTCTCCGATCTGGACGGCACCTTCCTGGCGCCGGACGGTTCCATCCCCGCCGTCAACGTCGAGGCGGTGCAACGCGCGGCAGCGATGGGCGTGGGCTTCGTCGCCGCCACAGGCCGTCCGACCCGGTGGCTGGGCGTCCTGGCGGAGCTAGGCACGGCCCAGCCGCTGGTGATCGCGGCCAACGGGGCGGTGTTGTGGGATCTTGCGACGCGTCGGGTCGTGGAGGCGAGCGGCATCGAGGTCCTCCTGCTGAGGAGCGTCATCGCGGCGCTGCGGTCGGCGATTCCGGGGCTCAGTATCGGGGTGGAGACTCCGGACGGTTTCGCCTGTGAGCCGAGTTGTCCAGCGGCACGCCGCGGCACGGTCGCGTTGCTGGCAGCGGCGCAGTCTGGACTGCTGGACGTCCAAGGGCCGGTGGTGAAGCTGCTCGGTTTCCATCCGGACCTCGAGACCGGACCGCTGGCCGACCTGGCCGAACTGACGGTCGGGCAGGTTGTCACCGTCACCCATTCGGCGCGGGCAGGCGAGTACGGCCTGGTTGAGATCAGCGCACCTGGAGTCTCGAAGGCGTCAGCTCTCCGGCGGCTGTGCGGACGGCTGGGGATAGCCCCCGAGGGGGTGGCGGTGTTCGGCGACATGCCCAACGACGCTGACATGCTCGCCTGGGCAGGCATGCCCCATGTGGTGGCGAACGCCCACCCGGCCCTGTTGGCTGCGGGCTTCCCCGTGGTCGGTTCCAATGCCGACGCCGGGGTGGGTAGAGGGATTCTCGCTTTGCTCCAATGAACGCCGTTTCGCACTGTGCACCACGTGCGAACTGTATTATTGTCGTGACAATCAGCTGGGAAGTCAGTGAAAGGAGCCCACTATGGCAGTGATCACGATCTCGAGGCAGCTCGGGAGCCACGGAGCCCGCATTGCCCGGGCATTGGCCAGGGACCTGGGGTGGGAGTTCGCCGACAAGTACACGATCAACCGGGTCATCCGCCAGTACGGCCTCACCCGATTGGACGACTTGTACACCAAGCCGCCGAAACTACGCGAACTGTTCGATCAGAACAGCCATGAGACCATCCAGATGATGAACGAGACCATCGCTGCCATCGCGGCACGCGGAAACGTCGTCATCCTCGGCCGCGGCGGCTTCGTGGTCCTGAAGGACTTCGCCGACGTGCTCCATGCCTTCGTCGAGGCACCCTCCGAAGTCCGGGTTGCCAGAGTCGCGAAGCGCGACAACCTGCAGGAGGTGGCCGCCCTGGAAAAGGTGCTGGGGGACGACAAGCTGCGCCAGAAGTTCATGTCTCTCTACTACGGCGCGGACTGGGCCAAGCCGGAGAACTTCGAACTCGTCGTGAACACCGAGTCTCTGTCCGACGAGGACGCGGTGGCCCAGATCAAGGCTGCTCTGACCGCACTACCGGCACCGGCCGAGGGCGCGAAGCTCGCCGCGAACCTGGCCGTAGATCCGGTGCTTGCCCAGACCGTGGACGAGGTCATGGCCACGATGCGGATCTCGTAGTTCGCCAGGCTGCTCCCTCAGTGGTCGAACGACGCGGGCGGCGAGCTTCTCGTTGCCCGCGTCGTTCTCTGGGTGGAAAGGCACTCCCGCCAGTGTCGAGCGCCCTGACGCGGCTGACCCTGGCGTAGCCGTTGGGGCGTCGCGGGCAGAATGAGGGCATGTCTCTCCGCTTTGCACGTCAGCGGCTCGATGCAGACGCGAGCCGATCCCTGACCGCGTTCTTGGGCTCGCGGCCACGCATTCTGGCTTGGTCGCGCACCACGACCGGGCACGTGGTCGGCCTCCCCGACCAGTTCGTGCGGCAGGTGCACGGAGCTTGGACGGCGACCCCCTGGCACCACATCCAGCGCGGCCACTGGGACCAGAAGACCGGCGAGCTGACCTGGACGGATGGCACCGGCCTGGACTCCACAGCCACCCTTGAAGATGCGGGTCGGCTTCCCGAGCTGTTCACCGAACGGGTGACGGCGAGTGTGCTGTTCCAGCGTCGGGTGGACCTTGGCCGGGGTCGCTACCTTGTCGTGGCCTTGCGCCGCAACCTGGCGGACTCCGGAGACGAGACCGTGTGGACGGTGTTCCCCGGCGGGGGTGCCGACCTGGGAGATCCGCAGGTGCAAGCGGCGGCTGCCCAGGCGCTGGACGCAGCCCGCGCCGAGTTCGACATCGCCTGAAGTTCTGGTAACGTTCCGACTCGCGCTAGTCGCGATCCCCTGTAGCTCAATTGGCAGAGCGTCGGACTGTTAATCCGTAGGTTCCTGGTTCGAGTCCAGGCGGGGGAGCTTGACTTGATTAGCGCCCTGGCTACGTGAAACCCGGCTCAGGGCGCGCATCTCTTTCTCCCCGCACGCAACATCAAGCAACATGGCAGTGAGTCAAGCTGTTCTTGCTGATTTCACCGGGGTCCGCGAGCGGAATCGGGATCCGTAGGTGCACGTCGAGCGCTCGCCCCCACCCGGGCCCAGGTCGCCGTACTCAATCACGCCGCTCGCACTGCCTACTCGAAGGCCAACGGCCCAGGCCGTTCCGCCCGATCCTTGTCGGCCCAGTAGTTGAAGTGGTCCCAGCCGGTGGGCGTGCGCCCTCAACGAGAGCACGCTGCGGACAACCTGGAAAGCCAGGCGCCCGCACGGGGCGATGGTCCGATCTGATGTCGCGCGCCCGTCCATGAACGCCCGCAGTTCGGGCTAGCCCCAGCTCGACCACGACGCCGCCAATTGTGGCGCCACCCGCCAGGGCCCGTCTGGGCCCAGTGCACCCGAGTACTGCGGGTGCGAGGTGGCACCAGCGGGCGGGCGGGCGGGGATACTGGGTAGCGACGGGCCAGTCACCGGCTTCGTCCGTGAGATGCCCGTGGCGCTGAGGTTGTGGGAGGCCTGATTCTGGTGGTGGTCGCTCGTGAAAACCAGGACGATGTCGATGCCGTTCTTGCCCGGCGGTATGACAACGGGGCCGACTACTGGGCGACGCCGGACCGCAAGTTGGCCAAGGGAGGGCAGTTTTCGACCCTTGAGGCGGCACGGCTGTTGACTGAGCTGGGCGTGGACCCGTCCGATCCTGTCCTCAGCGGGACCGCGGAGTTGATCTGGGGCACGTGGCGTCAGGACGGGCGGTTCAAGCTGGCGCCCGGCGGATCGATCTACCCCTGCCAGGTCGCCCACGCGGCGGACACGCTATGCCATCTGGGACACGCGTCAGACGACCGGCTGGCGCGGACCTTCGAGCACCTGTTGGCCACGCAGTTTCCTGACGGCGGTTGGCGCTGCAACAAGTTCAGCTACGGGCACGGTCCCGAGACCGAGTTCTCCAACCCCGGCCCAACGCTCATAGTGTTGGACGCCTTCCGCTTCACCAGGGTCGCCAACAACTCCCACGCCCTCGACAAGGCGGTGGAGTTTCTGCTTGCCCACTGGGTGACCCGGCTCCCGCTCGGCCCTTGTCACTACGGCATCGGCAGTCTGTTCCTGCAAGTCGGCTACCCATTCGCCGGCTACAACGTGTTCTGGTGGGTGCACGTCCTCTCCTTCTACGACCGCGCTCGGGGGGATCCCAGGTTCGTCGAAGCGCTCACCATGCTTGAGGCGAATCTCGTCGACGGCCGGATAGTCCCCGAGCGGGTGCCCTTGGCCCTGGCTGGCCTGAGCTTCTGCCGGAAAGGCCGGCCCAGCGAGCTTGCCACCAGGCGATTCCACGAAATCCTGACCAACCTCGGCCGGTCCCCGAGCTGAGCTCGCCGCGTCGCGGAAAACAGTGGATACGTGTTCGGCCCTGGTGCTATTGAAGCGCCGAGGTCAGGCGGGCAAGGTTGTCCAGGACACGGGTCGCGACGCTTTGATCCAGGTGTTCTTCGAGGGTCAACTCCCTACTGATCGCCCGATAGCGGTCTTCGACGGCCCGCATCGCAGTGGTGTAACCGCGCCCGCTGGTCATCATCACGACCTCAAGGTTGAGGCCGAAGGAACGCATGTCCATGTTGCTCGAGCCGATGACCGACAGGTCGTCGTCGATCGTGAAGTGCTTGGCGTGCAGGATGTACGGCGGCGGGTAGAGGAAGATCCGCACCCCGGCCCGCAGCAGCACCTCGTAGTAGGAGCGCTGGGCATGATAGACCATCGGCTGGTCGCCGAGTTCGCTCACGAACAGCTCCACCTCCACCCCGCGCTCGGCGGCCGTCGTTACCGCAGCAGTGAGGGATTCGTCAGGCACGAAGTACGGACTGGTGAGGCTCACCCGCCGGTGGGCCTGGTAGATCAGCGAGTTGAAGAGCTTGAGGTTGTTGTCGTTGTCGAAGCCGGGACCACTCGGCACGATCTGGCAGGCGAGGTCACCGACCTCCCGGGACGGCTGGCCGGTGAGCCCCGGTGCCTGCTCGACGAGAATGTCGCCCGTTTCGCTGTACCAGTCGGTGATGAATACGGCATTCATCGCCGGCACCACCGGACCCTCGACGCGGGTGACAAGCTCCTGCCACTTGAGCCCGCGTTGGAGGTTCTTCTTCTTGTTGTAGCTGCGGTCGATGAGGTTCTGGGACCCCATGAACCCGACCTCGCCGTCGAGGACGAGGAGCTTGCGGTGGTTGCGCAGGTCCGGGCGCTGGTACTTGCCCTTGAGCGGCATCACGGGGAGCATCGGCCGCCACTCCACCCCGATGGCGTCCAGATGGGCAGTTGTCGCCTTGTAGTTGGGGATTCCCTTGGACCCCACATGGTCGAAGAGCACGTGCACCGTCAGACCCCGTTTGACAGCGGCCTCGAGCGACGCGAAGAACGGTGCGGTCGTGTCGTCCAGGGCCAGGATGTAGAACTCACACAAGACGTAGCGCTCGGCCGCATCCACGGCGGCTGCCATCTGCCGGAACGAGTCCTCGTAGTCCTCGATCAGGGTGGCAGCATTGCCAGTGGTCAACGGCAGAGAGCCGAGGTTGCGGTTCAGGCGCGCGATCGCGCCCAGCCACTCCCTACCCGGTTCGAGCGCAACTTCCGGGGCGTCCTTGCTCAGGAGGGCGAGCCTGCTGTTGATCTCTCGTTGCTTCTCTCGACGGTGCTTGGGGAGCTTGGGATTCCCGATCAGCAGAAACGCAAGGACGCCAACGTACGGAATCAGGAAGATGGCCAGCAGCCACGCCATCGCCGACGACGGCCGCCGATTGACTGGGACGACCAGGATCGCCGCGAGGCGCACCACAAGACCGATGAGGTCAATGCCCAACCAGCCATGAAGAAACATGCCCTCGAGGTCCATTCGGCAACCGTAGCGAGCGGCCTCACGACGGAGCTGCCGAACCGCCGGGGGTCACCCCGCTCGCCCGACTCCCCCGTACCGCAACGGGTCGGCTTGGACACCGCCGCAGCCACCGGTAGCGTTGTGGACGCAAGGCTCAGGGGCGGTAGCTCAGCCGGTCAGAGCAGGGGACTCATAATCCCTGGGTCGTGGGTTCGAGCCCCACCCGCCCCACCAGTGGTTTCGTGCTTCTTCACTAGGTAGTTTACCCTTGATTCTGAGGGTGGCAAGAAGTCACGAGGTTGCACTTTCCGACCCCCTTATTGCACGCTAAGTGCACGCGGAGCGCAGGGGAATCGGAGGCTCACATGGGGCGCGAACGGCGGGACTTCGGGTCGATCCGCAAGTTGGAGTCGGGTCGCTACCAGGCCGGCTACACCGGACCCGATCTCATGCGGCACCTGGCGCCGATCACGTTCAGCGCCAAGATCGACGCAGAGGGCTGGCTGCACGAGGAGCGCAAGCTCATCGAGGCCAACGAGTGGTCGCCGCCCAAGCACCGCGCCGAGCGGGCGCGGGCCTCCCAGAAGATTCCGGACTTCGAAACCTACGCCCTGCGGTGGATCGCCAAGCGCCGCACCGACAAGGGCGAGCCGCTGCGGGCCAGCACGAGGGTGAACTACGAGGCGACGCTCAAGCACCACCTCGTCCCGACGTTCGGCAAGTTGCGCCTGCGGGACATCACCAAGGCCACGGTCCGCCACTGGTACGAGGAGACCCAGCTGAACAGCCCGGACAACCCGCGCGCCAACTCGAAGGCGTACGGACTGCTCCGGGCGATCATGAACACAGCCGTCGAGGAGGACCTGATCGAGGCCAGCCCCGTCCACATTCGCGGCGCCGGCTACCGGCCCAAGCGCCGCCGTCTCGAGCCCGCCTCACTGGAGGAGCTGGACGCGATCGTCGAGCACATGCCCGACAAGTGGAAGCTGATGGTCCTGCTCGCATCCTGGTGCGCACTGCGTTACGGCGAGATCGCCGAACTGCGGCGCAAGGACATCAAGCTCAAGCTCGTCAACGACCGCTGGACCGGCCTCATCCAGGTACGTCGCGGCGTCGTGTTCATCGGACGCGAGCCCCGGGTCGAGCCACCCAAGTCCGAAGCCGGGATCCGGGACGTGGCGATCCCGCCCCACCTGATCCGGATCTTCAAGGAGCACCTGGAGACCCACGCTGCACCCGGGCAAGAGGGCCTGCTGTTCCCAGCTGCCAACGGGCGGCAGCAGTGGGCCTCCACCGTCGACAGCTACTTCACCCGGGCCAAGCGGGCCGCTGGACGGTCGGACCTGCGCTTCCACGATTTGCGGCACACCGGAGCCGTGATGGCCGCCCAGCAGGGCGCCACCCTCGCTGACCTACAGGCGCGGCTCGGGCATTCGACGGCGAACGCGGCACTGCTCTACCAGCACACGGCGAAGGGACGAGACCAGATGATCGCTGAGAGCCTCTCGAAGATGGTCAGCGACTGAGGAGCAACCCTTCGTGGATAGGTGAAAGCCGATGTTCTGCCTGGGTGAGCCTGTGCTCCGGCAGCGTTGAGCCATCTGACCTGCTTGAGTGAGCAATGGGCGTCGTCAACGTTCTCGGGATCGACCGCGCGGTTCGCAGGTTCGGCTGCGAAGTCCCAGGCAGGCAGATCCGCGCGTTGGGAGGTGTGAGGGCTCCAGCGGATTCCCGACAGGACTGTTGGTGTGACAATTCTCCGTCAGTCGAATCTGTCGAACCAGGCTTCGTTGACGGTGGGTGCGAGTTTCACGCCAAGTTCTTGTTCTAGGACGAGAGCGCAGAGGCGTTCCCCGTCGATGAGATCGACGGTCGGGGACGTCACGATGGCGGCTTTCCGTGCGGCTTCGGAGAACTTGCCCAGCGTCACGAGAATGGCCCGCTCAGCTCCCTTCGTTTGGGCATCCCGTTGGAACAGCGCAACGACCTCACGCCCCACCGGTCGGCCTTGGGGGTCGTAGCGCTTCACCTGGACGGCCACGCGCGAGGACAGCACAGCGCTCAGGGGCGCTGTGCCGATCCCGTCGATGCCTTCGTCACCGGACCCTCCCACACGCTCCAGTTCAAGACCGTAGAGCCGAAGCAGGTAGAGGACGAACTCCTCAAACGAAGTCGGCGAGAGTCGGTGCAGTCGAGCCAGCAGCACCTCCCGCCAGGAACTGGGGCCAGAGACCTCTTCGGCTTCGGTAGGCAACTCCTCCTCGACATCCTCAGTGGCCGACACAGTCACGGCGCTCGCCTTGCTGCGGTGACGGTTCCTCCGAAACTCCCGGTCCAGCCGGTGGATGCGCTTGTGTGCCTCCTCGGAGGGAAGGGCCAGCAACTCCTTGCCCAGGTCGGTGAGGAGGAACACGCCGCGGGTGGGACTTTCCAAGGCTCCGATCAATTTCGCGTACGAACGAGCCCACTGCAGGCGGCCCATGAACACCGACTCGTCGGGCCGACCGGGGAAATGAGCCCCGAGCATGTCGTCCGTCGGCGCCAGATCAGCCAGCACGCGACTGGTGATCTCTCTGGCCTTCGCGGAGCGTCCCAGCGCCGCCACCGCCTCAATCGTGGGCAGAATGAGATCCGAATACGCGGGCAACTCCTCAGGCTTCACGGGGACGACTCTAGAACTACTACGTGTGACGCTCACGCGACACGTCCAGCGGCGCACCCGGTGCCATCACCAACACACCTGCGAGCTTCTAACGGTCAGCGGGCGACACGATACTCGGGGTGGGACTACCCGGGTTGCTTGACGCGGACCGCCACGCTCGTGGTGCCCTCGTTGCGGAACTCGTAGCCCGGCAGGGCCTTGAGCACCTTGGTCCAGGTCGCCTTGCCGTGGTCCTTCGCGGCCTGACCGTGATGCTGACGCATGTGGTTCGCGACCGCACCGACTCGGGCCCACCCCTGCTTGTCGGCGTTCTTCGCGATCGCGCCCGCCAACAGCTCAGCGAGCGCCGGCTGACGTTTGGGTTCGACCTTCGGCTTGCCGTTGCTCGCCTCTGGCAAGGCAACGAACACCGTGCAGGCGACCCGGAACGATTCAGCCGTGCTCGCCCGGCCGAAGCCGACAACCTTCGCCCCGCGCTCACGCAGGAACAGAGCCAGCGGGGCATAGTCACTGTCGCTGGAGACCAAGGCGTACACGTCCGGACTGACCGTGTGGTGGAGATCGACCGCGTCGATCACGAGAGCAAGGTCCGTCGCGTTCTTGCCCTTCACCGGATCGGACTGCTGGACGGGACGGATCCCGCGACGGGTCAACTCGGCGTCCCACGGCTTGAGCGCAGACTTGAACCAGTTACCGTAGGCGCGACGGATGTTCACCTGCCCATGCTTTGCGAGCACTGCCAACACG
>JBAVKY010000188.1:0-4101 GCA_049688555.1 Propionicimonas sp. | reverse complement strand
GCCGGAGACAGTGAGGCCAACGTTGTCGCGACCAGCATCGACATCGCCGCACGCGGGACCGAAGCGAACATCGGTGCCGCCCAGAACGACCTGGAGATCGAGTCCTCGCACGCCATGGCCGGCGACGTGGGCCTCGAGGCCGCCGGCAGCATCTGGCTGACGGAGACCCGCGGCACGTTGCACCTCGTCCTCGCCAAGGCGCTCGGTGGCGACGTCGTCCTCACCGTCCGCGAGACCGCCACGCAGACCCCCGATCCCGCGCCCGCGTCCTTCACCGGTGACCTCACCTTCGATGGCACCACGATCACCCGCAGCGATGGCGGCAGCTTCATCGACAACGGCTTCCAGGCGTTCACCACGCTGCGCATCCAGGGCGGCACCCCGTACGACGGTTACTACACGATCGCGACGGTCGAGGCTCTGGTCCTCACCCTGACCGCGACCCTCGGGGCGACCCTCGGCGTCACCACCGAAGCGCGCACCGGCGTGACACTCACCGGTCTCGGCACGCTCGACGAAGACCTCGACCTGCTGCGCAACGGCAGCGTCCGGTTCGCCGAAAGCGATCCGGATGCCCCGCGGACGGTCGGGCGCGGCACCGTTGCGGCCGCCGGCTCCGTGCTGCTCCAGGTGGGCGACGACGTGACCACGACGGCCAACAGCCAGATCCTCGCGGGGACGTCGATCGACATCGTCGGTGACTGGCGCGGCACCGCGCCCACCAACGGTGACGTCGGCTGGGGGACCACGATCCTGCTGCTCGGCGACATCACCCCCGGCAACACCGGCACGGTGAACGACACGTTCGTCACCAACGTCTGGGGGAACACCGACGTCGACCGGTTCACCCTCGGGACCAGCGGCGGCGACACCGGCGGCACCGCGGTGGACAGTGCGGGCTACAGCCACCTCGGCGGCGACACCCGCATCCACGGCTCGCAGGTCGCGCCGACCTCGACCTCCCCGCTGCCGCCGGCCGATGACGGCGAGGACGTCTTCACCGTCTACTTCCTGCAGACCATGAACGTGGCGGCCGGCCACACCCTCGTCCTCGACGGCCAGGCCGACACCGACAGCTACACCGTGTACTCCTCAGGGACGGCGGGCAGCGACCGCAATTACGTCATCAACGTCCTCGACACCGGCGCCCCGGACGACGGGGTGGACGTGCTGGCGATCTTCGGCCGCAACACCACCGCGCAGGGTGCCCAGTACCCGACCGATGACATCTTCCTCCTGCGTGCCGCCACCGCCATCCCGGGCGAAGCCGCCGACCGGCCGGCGTTCGTCGCAGTGCTGCACGCCACCGTCGCTCAGGCGGCGCCGTCCGGCATCGTCACCCAGGGCGCCTTCGCCGTCGAGCGGATCGGCTACGACACCGCGATCAACGGCCGCCTGAGGGTGTTCGGTCTCGGCGGCAACGACCGCTTCGCCAGCGACGACACCTCCGCGCTGGTCACGCTGGACGGCGGCAGCGGCAACGACACCTTCCAGGTCGGTCAGATCTACGGCCTGAAGCGCGACAGCGGCAGCTTCAGTCAGACGGCCTACGACACCGGCAGCAGCTCCGGCGGCTCGGTCGCAGCCGGCGACGTGTTCGGCACCGTGGCCACCACCCGTGGCTGGGTGTCTCGCGGCGCCAGCCAGCCCCTGCTGGCCCAGGGCTCCGATGGTGACGACACCTTCGTGGTCTACTCCAACCAGGCGCCGCTGCGGCTCGAGGGCGACGATGGCAACGACCAGTTCATCGTCCGCGCGTTCGCGCTCGCCCAGACCACCGGCGACTGCGGCGATCCCAACAACGCCTCCTGCCAGATCGTCTGGCGGAACCTGGCGAACCGGGTGGCCATGCCGCTGCTCGGCGCCGCGCTGTTCTCCACCGCGGCGGACACCGAGATCCGCACCGGCGCCGGCCAGAATCAGGTGCAGTACAACGTCAACGCCCCGGTTTCGATCGACGGCGGCGGCGGCATCGACAAGGTCGTGGTGCTCGGCACCGAGTTCGCCGATCACATCGTGGTGACGGCGAAGGCGATCTACGGGGCAGGCCTAGCGGTCAGCTACGCCAACGTGGAGGTCCTGGAGATCGACGGACTCGAAGGCGACGACCTGTTCGATATCCTCTCCACCGCTGCTGGTGTCGCCACGCGCGTCATCGGCGGCCTCGGCTCTGACGTGATCAACGTCGCCGGCGACGTCACCGGCAGCGTGGTGTCCCGCGACATCGAGGGCAGCTCCGGCTCGGTGAATCACGATGTCGCCTCCACCGACGCGCTGTACGACGGCCTGGCCGCCCCCGGGGTCGACGTCACGGTGGGCCGCGGGACGCAGGGCCAGGTGGTCATCGAGGAGACCGCGGGCTTCACCGAGGTTCGCGAGGGCGAGAGTGCCGACAGCTACCTCGTCTACTTGGCGCAGGCGCCGCTCGAGATCGTGTACCTCACCGTGTCGGCTGCCCGGTCCTCGTCGCTCGAGGCTGTGGCAGGCGGCGACACGATCGTGCTCTCCGAGACCCCGCCAGTCATCGCAGCCGTCGACTATGACCGGGACGTCGTCATCGACGGCGCGATCGTCCCGATCCCCAAGTACGCGATCGTGCTGGTTTTCACCCCGACGGCCTGGGACAAGGCGAACGGCCAGATCGTGACGCTGATGGCCGTCGACGACACCCTGGCCGAGGGCGATCGCGTCATCGTGGTCAGCCATTCGGTGATCAGCAAGGCCACGGCGTTCGACGCAGCGGTGGTGCGCAACGTCGAGGTCACCGTCCGCGACGACGACAAGGCGGCCGTCCAGGTAGTCCAGCTCGACCCCCGCAACGCCCCCGACAACACCACGGTGGTCATCGAAGGCACGACCACCACCCAGCTGCCCGACGCCGTCATCGTCCGGCTGGCCACGAACCCCGGCGGCGCCGTGGTCGTGCGGGTCACCCTCAGCGACGACCGCGGCGAGCTGAGCGGCCCGGCCGGGGCGTTCGCCACCTACCAGGCCCGGGCGGTCGGCCGGGCCGGAATCTACGACGTGACCATCGCCGCGGGTGCCTGGCAGACCGGCGTGCCCCTCACCCTGCACGCGGTCGATGATTTCGTGCGGCAGGACCCGCACACCCTGACCTTGTCCTTCGGGGTCGTCTCGACGCTCTATGCGGACGCCACCCCCGCCCGAATCGACGCCCTGGTGCATGACGATGACACCCCCGGCGTCGTCGTCGTCGAGACCGGCGGCGGGACGCACGTGGTGCTGAACGGCGCGAACGACTCCTACGCCATCCGCCTCACCCAACAGCCGGACGCCGACGTCCAGGTTGCGATCGTCACCGACGGCCAGACCGACGTGGTCGCCGGCGCCGGCGTGACCTACCAGGCGATCGGCGGCTCGGTCACCTACCGCCAGTTCACCGGGTCGCTTCAGATCGCCGACCGCATCATCACCCGGATCGGCGACTCGGTGCTCGGCAACTTCAACGACGAGGGCTTCGCGGCCGGCCAGCGCATCCGCATCGGTGGCGCCACCGCCGAGTTCGTGATCGACTCCGTAGCGGCCGACGGGCAGTCCCTGGTGCTGCGGACCGCCCCGACAGCGGGCAGCCTCACCGGCACGTTCCTCACCCGCGTGGTGTCGCGTGGCCTGTTCACCGGGCGGGTCGTCTACGACGCCACCGCCGGCACGCTGCGCCGCACGGACGGCCGGAGCTGGCTCGATGACGGGTTCCTCGAAGGCCAGGTCATCCAGATCGGCACCCCGACCGACCGGTACAAGATCCAGCTCATCTCCAGCGGCACGGGCGTCCTCGACGTCATCACCCTCACCGGGATGGCCAAGCCCATCGGCGATCTGCACGCTGAGGTCACCGTGCTGCAGTGGGCCGCGGTCGTGACCTTCACCACCAGCACCTGGCACCAGCCGGTGAGCGTCGAACTGTCGGCGGACCCGTGGTTCGCCCTGCAGCCCGGTCAGGAGAACCTGAAGTCCTTCGCCAAGCGTCCGCACCTGCTGTCCGGCATCCGCGGTCCGCTGGCGGTCGAGGGCGGCACCACCTCGGCCGACCGGTCGCTGCGTGCGGCGATCCTGCTGCCGGGCGAGTCCAACGCCCCGCTC
>JBAVKY010000187.1:0-7823 GCA_049688555.1 Propionicimonas sp. | reverse complement strand
GGCCACCCCCGACCGACCTGCCAGCGATACCCGCTAGCTCTTGGGACGAATCCGGCCGTACATCTCCTCGATCAACCCGGCGAAGCGCTTCTCCACTTCGCGACGCTTCACCTTCAAGGTCGGGGTGAGCAACCCGTTGTCCTGGGTGAACTCCTCGATCAGGATCCGCAGGTCGCGGATCTGCTCGTGACGGGCCAGCCGCGCGGTCAGCTCGCCGACCCGCCGCTGCACCTCGGCGATCACCGCCGGGTTGCTGATCAGGTCCGAGCGGTGCTCCCAGGTCAGCTGGAGTTGCTTCGCGAGCCCCTCCAAAGCAGGCAGGGAGGGGGCCACCAGCAGCGTCAGGTAGGGACGGTTGTCCCCCAGCAGGACGGAGTACTCGAACAGCGGGTCGCTGGCCAGGAGGCCCTCGATGGGTGCTGGGGCGATGTTCTTGCCAGTACTGGTGATGATCAGGTCCTTGATCCGGTCGGTGATCACCAGGTACCCGTCCCGATCGACGTAGCCGACGTCGCCGGTATGCAGCCAGCCGTCCACGATGGTCGCGGCGGTCGCCGCCGGATTGTTCCAGTATCCAACCATGAGGTTGGGACCCCGATAGAGGATCTCGCCGTCGGCCCCCAGTCGCACTTCGCCGCCGGGCATCACCCGTCCGACCGTCCCGAACTTGAAGTTCGCCGGTGAGGGGAAGCTGAGCAGCGGGGAGGTCTCCGTCAGCCCGTACCCCTGCAGCACGAGCAGGCCACAGGCCGAGAAGAACTCCTCGATCTCCTGCCGCAGCGGGGCGCCGCCGCAGGCCAGCACGGTCTTCGGGCCACCCATCGCTTCCCGGACGGCGGCGAAGACCAGCTTGTCGGCCAGCCGCAGCTGGGCCCGCCACACCGCTGACGGTCGCTGGCCCTTGCGATACGCGCGCTGATTGCGTCCCCCGACCCGCAGCGCCCACGCGAATACCGCGCGCTTGGCGGCCGAATCGGCGACCTTCTGATGGGCGGTCAGGAACACCTTCTCGTAGAGCCTCGGCACCGAGACGAGCATCGTGGGCTTCGCCGCGACCAGCATCTCGGCGACCTGCTTGGCGTCGGGGACGTAGGTGTTCATGCACCCGTTCCACAGGACCACGTAGGTCCAGGCCCGCTCCAGGGCATGGCTCAACGGCAGGAAGCACAGCGAGTGGTCGACCGGGGTGATGTCGAAGAACCGGCTGAGCACGTCGACCTGGTGAGTGAAGCCTCGATGGGTGAGCATGACGCCCTTCGGGTTGCCGGTCGTCCCCGAGGTGTAGACCAGCGAACTGACCTCACCGGCCTCGGCTTCGTCCAGTCGCGCCGCCACCGCGGCGGAACCGGACGGCGCTGCCGCGAGCTCGACAGCCAGGCTGCTCACCCGAGGGTCCGCGACGTCCAGCGCATCGAAGCTGATCACCCGGGTCAACGCGGGCAGGTCGTCCCACGCCGAAACGATCTTGGCGACCTCGGCGGAACCTTCGACGAACGCCAGCGAACACCCGCTGTCGGCGAGAATGAAGCGCACCTGGTCTGGGGTACTGGTGGCGTAGAGCGGTACCGAGATCGCACGCACGCTGGCACAGGCGAGGTCGCAGGCCGTCCATTCGGGACGATTGGGAGCGAAGATAGCGACCCGATCGCCCGGCGCGACCCCCAGCTCGAGCAGGCGTGCCGCCAGCGCGTTGACCTGCTCGGCCAACGCGGCGTAGGTCTGGGTGACCCACCCATTGCCGGCGCGGATCCTCGTGGCCACCAGGTCGCTGTGACGCGCCGCGGCATCGGCGAACCACACGCCCACGTGACCGATGTCACGCGAGACGGACTGAGTCGCAGTCATCGCTGAATCCTCCCCGCCGAACAGTTGATCGGAGTTGGCACACCACCAAGCTAGCTCAGCGCAAGTCGCTGAGGGAGGGTGCGGCGCCCAACTCCCGCCCGGCTAGCATCGGGGTCATGATCCCCATGGGCGCCCACGTCGACCAGACCGACCCGATCGCCGAGGCGCACGCTCGCGGGGCGAACCTCAGCCAGTTCTTTCTGGGGGACCCGCAGGCGTGGAAGGGCCCCAAAGTGGCCTACCCCGGCGGTGCCGCCGCCCTCAAGGCGGACGCCGAAGACGCTGGCGTGGCGCTGTACGTCCACGCCCCCTACGTCTTGAATGTGGCGACAACCAACAACCGGATCCGCATCCCCAGCCGTCAGCACCTGCAGAAGCAGCTGACGGCTGCCGCCGAGATCGGGGCCGCCGCGGTCATCGTCCACGGGGGCCACGTGCTGGCCACCGACGACCCGCAATCGGGCTTCGACAACTGGCGCAAAGCCATCGACGGCCTGCGGATCGAGGTGCCGTTGCTGATCGAGAACACCGCGGGCGGCACGAACGCCATGGCCCGCTACCTCGAACGCATCGACCGGCTCTGGACGGCGATCTCCGGCTCGCCGAACGCAGACCGGGTCGGGTTCTGCCTTGACACCTGTCATGCCCACGCAGGGGGGTTGGAACTCCTCGGCCTGGCGGATCGGATCCTCGCCATCACCGGCCGCATCGACCTCGTGCACGCCAACGACTCCCGCGACAGCTTCGACTCCGGCGCCGACCGGCACGCCAACCTCGGCAGGGGTTTCTGCGACCCTGAGGGGATCGCCGAGGTCATCGCCATCGCCTCAGCGCCGGTGGTGGTCGAGACTCCCGGAGGGGTGGACGCGCAGCGCGCCGACCTGGCGGCGCTCCAGACGCGTTCGGACAAGAGCGGGCCACCTCGGCAGGCCAGGCAGGATAGCCTGCCAGTGTGAAAAGCAGCATCTACCTGGCCGCCCCGGAGGGGTTCACGGGCAAGTCCATGGTGGCCGTCGGCATCATCGACGCGCTCCTTCGCGAAATCTCCTCCGTGGGCGTCTTCCGTCCGATCGTCAACGCCGACACCACTGACGAAGTCCTGCAGATCCTGGTCGCCCAACCGGGCATCGACCAGACCTACGCCGAGGCCGTGGGAGTCACCTACGACGACATCCATGCCGATTCCGGGGCCGCCCTGGCAGCGCTGGTGGACAAGTTCGCGCACGTGCGTGACAAGTTCGAGGCCGTGGTCATCATCGGCTCCGACTACACCGACGTCGCCACTCCCACCGAGCTGACCTTCAACGCCCGCGTGGCAGCCAACCTGAACACCCCCGTCATGCTCGTGGTCAACGGCAGGAACCGGACGCCAGAGGAGATCCTCGCCGCGGCCGAAACGGGCATCGCCGAGTTCCAGGCCCACCACGCCAAGGTGATCGCGGTCACCGCGAACCGGGTCGATCCCCCAGCGCTCGACACGGTCCGCTCCGTCCTCAGCACCATTCCGGACGTCCTCGTCTCGGCGCTGCCCGCCGACCGGTTGCTGGCGGCCCCGACCCTGGGAACACAATTCGAGGCGATCAGGGCCAATCTCGTTCTGGGCAACCCGGAGTTGCTGCAGCGCGAGGCCGCCAACGTCCTCGTGGCGGCCATGACCCTGCCCAACGTGCTGGCCCGTCTCGAACCCGATTCGACCGTCATCATGCCCGGCGACCGCCTCGACCTGCTGCCCGGCCTGCTGCTGGCTCACTCCTCGGGTTCGTTCCCGCCGCTGACCGGGATCATCCTGCTCGGTGGCTACGAGATCCCGGAGCCGATCATCCGGCTGATCTCCTCGATCCACAACGAACTCCCAATCGGCATGACCTACATGGGCACCTTCACCACGGCGGAGAAGCTGTTCAACCTCGAAGGCGCGATGACCTCGTCCCCGCGCAAGGTCGAGATCGCCCGCCGCCTCTTCTCGGAGAACATCGACACCGCCAGGCTGCTGCAGGCACTGGAGGTGCATCGCTCCGACGTGGTGACCCCGCTGATGTTCGAGCACCAGATCATGGAACTGGCCAGATCCGACCGCCGCACCATCGTGATGCCGGAATCCAGCGACGATCGCATCCTGGAATCAGCGGCCATCCTGGCCCGCCGAGGTGTGGCCAAGCTGATCCTGCTGGGTGACCCGCAACAGGTGAAGGCGCGCGCCACGCATCTCGGGCTGGGGCTCACCGGCGTCCGGATCATCAATCCGACCGACCCCGAACTGGTCAGGAAGTTCTCCGCTGAATACGCCCGACTGCGCGCCCACAAGGGAGTGACCCTCGAACAGGCCGCCGAGAAGATGAAGGATCTTTCCTACTTCGGCACGATGATGGTCCACCTCGGCATGGCGGACGGGATGGTCTCCGGCGCGGTGAACACCACGGCCAACACGATCCGCCCGTCGCTGGAGTTCATCAAGACCAAGCCGGGCGTGAAGGTGGTCTCCGGCTCGTTCCTGATGTGCATGGCGGACCGTGTCGTGGTCTACGCCGACTGCGCGGTGAACCCGGATCCGACCGCCGAGCAGCTGGCCGACATCGCCATCTCGTCGGTGGAGACGGCCGTCAAGTTCGGTATCGAACCACGCGTCGCGATGCTGTCCTACTCCACCGGCAGCTCGGGTGCCGGCGTCGACGTCGACAAGGTGCGGCAAGCGACTGACATCGTCCGCCAGCGGGCCCCCGAACTCGCCCTCGAAGGGCCGATCCAGTTCGACGCCGCAGTCGACCCGGCGGTCGCCCGCACGAAACTGCCCAACTCCCCGGTCGCGGGCAAGGCGACCGTCTTCATCTTCCCCGACCTCAACACGGGCAACAACACTTACAAGGCCGTCCAGCGCTCCTCCGGAGCAGTCGCGATCGGGCCCGTGCTGCAGGGGCTGAACAAGCCGGTGAACGACCTGTCGCGAGGAGCGTTGGTCGAGGACATCGTCAACACCGTCGCGATCACGGCCATCCAGGGCCAGCCCGAGAAGAAGTAGCCGTTGGGTGTTGAGTTCCGAACCGGATTCGGTACAGCACCGATTCGGTACAGAACCGAACAGCCTGTCGAAAGGACCAGAAATGTCGAAACCGATCCTGCTGCTGAACTGCGGCTCGTCGTCCATCAAGTATCAGGTCATCGACGCCGACACCGAGGAGGTCGTGGCGTCGGGAATCGTTCAGCGGATCGGCGACGAGTCGGGCTCCATCGACCACACCTTCGCCGGCCAGACTCACTATCAGGAGCGCGGCTTCCCCAACCACGGTCGTGCGCTGAAGGTGCTCGTGCAGGTGTTCAACGACTACGGCCCCGACTTGAATGAGGTCATCGCCGTTGGGCATCGCACCGTCCACGGTGGCGATCGGTTCCGTTCCACGGTGATCATCGACGACGCGGTGCTGGCCAGCCTGAGTGAACTCAGCCCGTTGGCGCCGCTGCACAACCCGCCCGGCATCGCCGGCATCGAGGCCGCCCGCGCCGCACTCCCCGACGTACCGCACGTGGCGATCTTCGATACCGCCTTCTTCGGCTCGCTGCCCCCAGAGGCCTACACCTACGCCATCGACACCGAACTGGCGACGGAGCACGGGATCCGCAAATACGGCTTCCACGGCACGTCGCACAGCTACGTCTCGAAGAAGGTCGCCGAGGTGCTGGGCCGCGACTACGGCGAGCTGAACCAGATCGTCTGCCACCTCGGCAACGGTGCCTCGATCTCCGCGATCCGTGGCGGGGTCGCCGTCGACACCTCGATGGGCCTCACCCCGCTCGCCGGGCTGGTCATGGGCACCCGTTCCGGCGACGTGGACCCGGGCCTGCATGCCTTCCTCGGACGACAGCTCGGCTTCGGGCTGGACGAGGTGGACGCCCTGCTGAACAAGAAGTCGGGCATGCTGGGGCTGTCGGGGGTCACCGACTTCCGTGACCTCGACGAGCTGATCCAACAGGGGGATGAGCGTGCCATGGTGGCCCTCGACGTCTACTGCCACCGGCTTCTCAGCTACATCGGCGCCTACCTCGCCGTCTTGGGGCGAGTGGACGCCATCACCTTCACCGCAGGGGTCGGGGAGAACAACCCGGTCGTGCGGGCCAAGGTGATCCACCGGCTTGCCGAACTGGGCTTCGAGCTGGACGACGAGGCGAACGCGATCCGCTCCAAGGAGCCGCGGATCATTTCGGTTCCCGGATCACCGGTGACCGTGCTGGTCGTCCCCACCAACGAGGAACTGGCCATGGCGAGGGAGACCATCACCGCCATCTCGGCGTAGCGTGTCCCCATGCCGACCGCATTGATCACGGGGGGGACCTCGGGCATCGGCGCAGCGTTCGCCCGGGCCCTGGCTTCCCGTGGAGATGACCTGGTGCTCGTGGCCCGCGGTGGCGACCGCCTCGCCGCCACCGCGGCGGAACTGAGCCGCCACCCCGGCGTCGCGGTTGAGACGCTGGTGGCCGACCTCGCCGACAAGGCGGACGTGCTCAAGGTCGCCGAGCGGCTGGGGGATGCCTCCCGTCCGATCGACCTCTTGGTGAACAACGCCGGTTTCGGGGTGCACACCAAGCTGCTGGACCCGGATGTCGCTGCCCACGAACGGGCCCTCGACGTGATGTGCCTCGCGGTGCTGGTGCTCGGCGGCGCGGCCGGCCGAGCCATGAAGGACCGCGGTCAGGGCCGAATCATCAACGTGTCTTCCCTGGCCAGCTGGATCACCCAGGGCAACTATTCGGCGGTGAAAGCGTGGGTCCGGTCGTACTCCGAAGGCCTGTCCAACGAGTTGCACGGGACGGGAGTGACGGTGACGGCTCTGTGCCCCGGGTGGGTGCGCACCGAATTCCATGATCGGGCGGGCATCCGCACGTCGAGCATTCCGGAGTGGCTCTGGGTGGACGCCGACCGCGTCGCCGCCCAGACGCTGCGTGATGCCGACAAGGGCGTCGTGATCTCGGTGCCTGCCAAGCGTTGGAAAGTGGCGAAGTTCGCGGCCACGCACGGCCCCCGCGGTGCGGTGCGACTAGCCTCTCGCATGTTGACAAAGAGTCGCGACTGACCCCCGAACCGGGCCGAGTGGGTCAGAATGACAGGCGGATCATGAAGGAGGGCGAACAGGTGTCGGAACCGAAGACCGGTAGGTATACCGCTGCCGGGCCAGCGGCTGCCCGGCTCATGGCGCAACACCTGGTCATGAAGCCGTACATCTGGTCCGTGCTCAGCGTCCACCTGCACGGGATGCGCAACCTGGACGGGCTGAAGGCCCCCTTCGTGGCCATCGCCAACCACTCCAGCCACCTGGACGCGCCGCTGATCATGGGCGCGCTGCCCCGGCGGCTGTCGAAGAACCTGGCCACCGCCACCGCTGCCGACTACTTCTTCGACACGTGGTACAAGGCGTTGCCCACCGCGCTGTTCTTCAACTCCTTCCCCGTGGTCCGGCAGGGTCACCAGAACCGCCGCGGCCAGCGAGGCATCGCCGCCGACCTGCTGGACGAGGGCGTCCCGCTGCTCATCTTCGCCGAAGGCACCCGCTCCCGGACCGGGGCCATGACCAGCTTCACCCCGGGAGCGGCCGCGCTCAGCATCTCGCGCAACGTGCCCATCCTTCCGATCGCCCTGGTCGGGGCGTACGCCGCCATGCCCTACGGGGCCAACGTGCCGGTCAACGGCCGTCCGCACGTCCACGTCATCTTCGGTCGGCCGCTGACCGCAGCCCCCGGCGAGCTGGCTCGACAATTCTCCGAGCGGTTACACCGCTACGTCGTCGAGATGCACGACACGACCGCTCGCGCCTACGGCATGCCGACGCAGGCCGACTTCGCCCGCGCGGTAGCTCTGCGCACGGCCGCGGCCGCCCTGGACCAGCAGGCCGCCAAAGCCCCGGAACCGCCGCCCCCCGATTCGGCCTGACCCGCCCTCGTCAGGCCGCCAACCCGTGAGCCGCCGCAAGCTCGGCCAAGGTCGTGGGGGG
>JBAVKY010000186.1:0-20681 GCA_049688555.1 Propionicimonas sp. | reverse complement strand
CCTTCGCCGTTTCGGCGTCGGCGAGCAGCAACCCGGCGACCGCCGTCAACCGGGACGCCAACCGGCGCGCCCGCCGGGCACACCCCAACCGCTCCCCGGCACCGACCGAGGCCGGGTCGAACCCGTCAAGGATCACCTCGATCGACTGCAGCGCCTGAACCGCCGATCCGTTTCCCATAGACCAAGCCAATCAGAGGCCTCCGACAGAAACCGTCGCCAGAGCCCGCTAAACCCCCTGGTGGACCTGAGAATCACCCGAGAAGATCGAACACGCATTCGATTTATTCCCCGAGTATCGTGGCGAGCCAGGTTGGCCCCACAACCAGGGTTACGACCGGCACTGCGCGGCGAAGTTCGGCGACTTCCCCCGCACGGCCGCCAGGGTCTACCCCGCCCAGGAATCGCACCTCGTGGTGGTCAACCACCAGACCCAAGACCGCCGACCAGCTCCTCGCTCGTGCCACCCGGGAACCCATGTCACCCGGGAACCCATGCCACCCGTCAACGGAACTGGGACGCGGCCGCTAGCATGCCGCCCATGGATTTCGCCCACTCGGTGCTCGGCTTCACGCTGACGGCTGCGGTGGTGACGCTGACCCCGGGCCTGGACATGGTGTTGGTGCTGCGCCAGTCGCTGCGGGGTCGTCGCTCGGTCGCCTTCGCGACTGCGGCCGGGATCTGCCTGGGAGCCCTGTTGTGGGGGGTAGGTGCGGCCGCCGGGTTGGCCGCCTTGTTCGTCGCTTCCCAAGCGGCCTACAACGTGTTGCGGTATGCCGGCGTCGCATACCTGCTGTGGCTTGGCTGGGGGTATCTGCGATCGGCCTGGCGGGGGGACGGCCTGGGCGACATCGCTGAGCTGCCCGTCGAGGACGTCGGGATGGCGGCGGCCTTCGGTAAGGGCCTACTGACTGACCTACTCAATCCCAAGATGGCGATCTTCTACCTGACACTGTTGCCGCTCTTTCTGCCAGCGGGATACCAACCCGTGTTGGTGGGAACCCTGCTTGCGGGCATCCACGCCGTCATGGCCATGCTGTGGTTCACCGTGGTGATCCTCAGCGCTCACGCCCTGAAGCGTTTCCTCACCCACGGCCGCGGCGCTCAGGTGGTGGACGGTGTGGCGGGGACGGCCATGATCGCCTTCGGCGCCGGGTTGGCGCTGGAACACCACTGAATCCCTTGGCGGGCCTCAGTTGAGGCGGATCGTTTCCAGGCTCACGCCAGGGGCGAGATCAACGGCGAGCCGGACGGCTCGAGCCACGTCCGTCGGATCCAGGTAGGCAGCCGGACGGTAGGGCTGGTCCTCGAGGGCGGTGAGCTCCACTTGCATGTCGGTGGCGACCCGTCCTGGATGGACCGAGGTGACGCGCACCTGGCCGTGTTCCTCGGCGCGCAGCGCATCCGCCAGCGCCGTGAGGGCGAACTTGCTCGCCGAGTAGGCAGAGAAGCCCGCAGCGGCCCGCAAGCCGGCACCCGAATTCAGGAACACCACGAGACCGTGCGCTGCCCGCAAGGCGGGCAGCAGCATCCGGGTCAGTGTGGCCGGAGCTGTCACGTTCACCTCAAGCAATGCCCGCCACTGTTGGGTGGACGACTTCGCCAGCGGGCCGAAGGCCACCTGGCCCGCGGAATGCACCAGGACGTCCAGGCTGCCGATCGTTGCGCACAGTGAGGCGATCGCCGCCTCGTCGGTGACGTCCGCCACGAAGGGTACGGCGGAGGGGAGCAGGTCCACCACCTTCCCCACGGCGGCCGCGTCGCGTCCACCAACCAGGACGTGGTGGGTGCTGCCCAGTTCGAGGGCGATCTGGTGGCCGATCCCTCGCGAGGCGCCGGTCACCAGGGCGACCGGGCGGTTCATGCTCCGAAGACCGCGACCCCGACAGGGATCACCCACAGCACCGCAAGGACCTGCAGGATCCGGTCCGACATCACCACGTCTTCGGGTTCACCGGCCCTGCCCTGGTCGATCTTCATGGCGTAGCGCAGTACCGCCAGCGTGAACGGGGCGATCGAGATGGCTGTCCAGGCCACGCCGAACGGCTGGGCGTAGCGCTGCTCGAAGGCCCACAGGCTGTACGACATGATGACCACCGCGATCGAGACCGACCAGACCTCACGCAGGTAGCTCTCGGAGTAGCGCTCCAGCGACGCGCGCGTGCCTGCTTCGGCCCCCACTTCCTTGATCTCCGAGTAGCGCTTGCCGGCCACCATGAACAGTGAGCCGAACGAGGCCACCAACAAGAACCACTGGCTCAGCGGCAGGCCCGAAGCGACACCGCCGGCCACGGCGCGAAGCAGGAAGCCGGCTGCGACCATGGCCAGGTCGATGATCGGCTGGTGCTTCAGGAACAGTGAGTAGCCAACCTGTAGCACCCAATAGACCACCAGGGTGACGCCCAGCATCACGTTCACCCAGAAGCCGAGGCTGAGGCTGGCCGCGAGGCACACCGCCGCGATCACGTAAGCCGCGGAGGGCTGCAGTTCCCCTGCGGCGATCGGACGGAACCGCTTCTTCGGGTGCAGTCGGTCGGCCTCAACGTCGCGAATGTCGTTGATCAGGTAGATCGACGCGCTGACCAGCGAGAACGCGATGAACGCCCACAGCGAGGCCACCAGCACGCTGGGCTCGAACAGCCGGCCTGCGGCCAGTGGAGCGGCAAGCACGAGGACGTTCTTCACCCACTGCTTGGGCCGCATGGCGCGCAACCAGGCGGGCATGATCGAGGCGGCCCGAATGGTTTCGGGGAGGTTCTGGGTTCCTGACATAGCACGCAAAGGCTATCGGGTGGCAGCGGTTTTCCTCCCATCTCACGATTCGTGAGCGGCTGCGCGGCACCCGGTGGTGGTTCACGCAGACCGTCACCGCGGTGAGCTCCACAGCGAATGCCAGGCGATCCCGAGTTCGGTCAGCATGTCGCGCAGTAGCGGCAGGCTGATGCCTACGACGGCGTGTGGATCGCCGCTGATCGAACGGACGTACGCGCCCCCAAGCCCATCGATGGTGAACGCCCCGGCGACCTGTTCCGGCTCCCCGGTCGCGACGTAGGCCTCGATCTCCGAGTCGGACAGGTCAGCGAACCAGACCGTCGTGCTGGCTACCCGGGTCAGGCAGCGTTCAGTGCTGCCGCGCCGGGCAATCACGTGGTGTCCCGTGCGCAACACCCCCGAGGCCCCTCGCAGGCGCCGCCACCGCTCGACGGCCCGGGACGCGCTGCCAGGCTTGCCATGCACCTCGCCGTCGAACTCGAGGACCGAGTCGCAGCCGATGATCACGACATCCTCGGCTGCCAGTGTCGCCGCGACGGCCTCCGCCTTCGCGCGGGCCAGGACGGCAACCAGTTCGGTGGGATCAGGAGCGCTGAGGGCATCCTCATCCACACCGGAGACCAGCACCTCGGGGTCCAAGCCGGCACCTCGCAGCGTTGCCAGCCGCGCGGGGGACGCCGAGGCGAGGATGACCCGCGGGGAAATCAGCGCCGACCCAGGATCTGGTTCAGCAGGTCGCCCAGCGTGGTGTCCGGCGGGGGCACCGCTTCAGTCTCGGGTGCCGGCTCGTCGATTGCGCCGGGGATCTGCCACTTCCCGGGTGTGGTGGTGCCCGAGGACGGAGGCTGTTCGTGCGGCGGCCGGGAGGGGATCGGGTCGGCGGCGACCTGATCGGCCCCCTGGGCCCCGCCGCCGAGCAGGCCACCGAGGAGGTCGCCCAACCCCCCAAGCCCGCCGCCGGACGAGCTCCCGCTGCCGCCGAGCAACCCGCCGAGAAGATCACCGAGGATGCCGCCTTGCTGCGATGAGGCTGCGGACCCACCACTCAACTTCTTGGCCAGCCAGGACATCACCAGCGGCGCGAGCAGCGGCAGCAGTTTGCTGAGCAGCGTGCCGCCAAGTCCACCCACTGCCTGCAGGCGCTCGGGTTGGTCGGCGAACAGGTGCCCCAGAATCTTCTGCCCGTCAGCGGTGTCAACGCTGTCCAGGTCGGCGGGATTGGCGCCTGCCACATGGCCGCTGAGGGCATTGATCAGGCTGGCCGCGCCATCAGGGTCGGCGGCGTTCGCCTGCATGCTGCCGAGCAGGGTGGGAATGGCTGCCGAGGCCGCCTGCAGCGCGGTCTCGGGGTCGGTCCCCAGATAGCCGGCGAGGGCATTGATGTCGATCCCGGAGAGGATCTCATCGGTTGGATTCATGGCAATTCCCCCTAGATTCGGAACGTGCTGCGCCAGGCCTCCTGGCCCGGCACGAGTGGGGTCCGGACGGTGTGCCAGTGGGACCGCCACCCGCCGGACACGGTGCTGGTCATCGGGGCGTGGGGCGCTGGCCTGCCCCGGCGCAGGGCGATGATGACGGCCCCCAGCGCCGCCAGTTCCTCGTCCGTCGGCGCGCCACCGACCACGGTGATGAGGGGCCCGGGCCCGGTCTGGCCGGTATCGACGGTCACAGCGGGATGTTCCCATGCTTCTTCGGCGGCAATTGCTGGCGCTTCGTGCGCAGCAGTCGCAGCACGCGGATCACCTGGGCGCGGGTCTCGTGCGGGTAGATGACCTTGTCAACGTAGCCACGCTCGGCAGCCACATACGGGTTGGCGAGTTCGTCGTTGTACTCATCAATGAGTTCGACCCGCCGCGCGGCGGGGTCGGAGGCATCGGCCAGTTCGCGCTTGTACAGGATGTTGATGGCTCCTTCGGCACCCATCACCGCGATCTGCGCGGTTGGCCACGCCAGGTTCACATCGGCGCCCAACGGCTTCGATCCCATCACGCAGTACGCGCCGCCGTAGGCCTTGCGGGTGATCACGGTCACCAGGGGGACGGTTGCTTCGGCGTAGGCGTAGATGAGCTTGGCGCCGCGACGGATGATCCCGTCCCATTCCTGGTCGGTGCCAGGCAGGAAGCCGGGGACGTCCTCGAAGGTGAGGATGGGGATGTTGAAGGCATCGCAGGTACGGACGAACCGGGCGGCCTTCTCGGAGGCTTTGATGTCCAGGCAGCCTGCGAAGACCATCGGCTGGTTGGCGATGACGCCGATCGCGCGCCCCTCGACCCGGCCGAACCCGCAGATGATGTTCTGCGCGTAGAGGCCGTGCACCTCGAGAAACTCGTCGTCGTCCAGCACCCGTTTGATGACCTCGTGCATGTCGTACGGCTGGTTCGGCGAATCCGGGATGATCGTGTCGAGTACCCGATCGTGATCGGTGATGGTCAGGTCGGCTTCGTCCTCATCGAAAACCGGCGGATCCTCCAGGTTGTTCTGGGGCAGGTAGGTCAGCAACTGGCGGACGTACTCGATCGCGTCGGTCTCGTCGGCCGCCAGGTAATGGGAGTTGCCCGACTTCGTCGAATGGGTGCGGCCACCGCCCAACTCCTCCATGGTGACGTCCTCGCCGGTCACCGTCTTGATGACGTTCGGCCCGGTGATGAACATCTGGGAGGTCTGGTCGACCATGATGACGAAGTCGGTCAGCGCGGGGGAGTAGACGTGGCCGCCGGCTGCGGCCCCCATGATCAGCGAGATTTGCGGGATGACGCCGGAGGCCAGCGTGTTGCGCCGAAAGATCTGGGCGTACAGGTCGAGAGAGACCACACCCTCCTGGATCCGCGCACCGCCCCCCTCGTTGATCCCGATGATCGGGCACCCGGTCTTGATGGCGAAGTCGATGATCTTGACGATCTTTTGTCCGTACACCTCCCCCAACGCGCCACCGAACAGCGTGACGTCCTGGGAGAACACGCACACCGGCCTACCCTGGATCGCGCCGACGCCGGTGATCACACCATCGGTATAGGGACGCTTGTCCGCCATGCCGAAAGCCTGCGAGCGGTGACGGGTGAACCTGTCGAACTCGGCGAAGGTCCCCTCATCCAGCAGCGCGAGGACTCGTTCCCTTGCCGTCATCTTCCCTTGTGCGTGCACCTTTTCAACGGCGGCGGGAGTGCTGGGGTTCAGCGCCTGATCGCGTCGGACACCCAGGTCGGCAATCTTCCCGGCGGTCGTGTGAAGGTCGATACCCATGGGCCTGACCTTAGCGGTGACAACGCAGCCTCGCGTAGGGTCTGGGAACGTGAAGCCACTGGTCGATGAAGGTTGGTTGTCCAGCCGCCTCTCAGGCGGGCTGTGGGCTCACGTCCAGACCGTCGCGGAGACGGGATCGACCAATGCCGACCTCGCCGCCCAGGCCCGTGCCGGGGCGCCCTCGGGCACGGCGCTGGTGTGTGACCACCAGACCCGAGGGCGGGGACGGTTCACCCGGCCCTGGCAGGCGCCGGCCAGAAGCTCGGTGGCGATCTCGCTGTTGTTGCGGCCCGACCAGGTGGACGTCCGACGGTGGCTCTGGTTGCCGTTGCTGACCGGCTTGGCGGTTGCTGACGCCCTTCGTTCCAGCGCCCACCTGGACCCAGTGCTGAAGTGGCCCAACGACGTTCTCCTCGGTGACGGCAAGGTCTGCGGGATCCTGGCCGAGCGGGTCGAGACGCCCCTGGGGCCAGCTGTGGTGATCGGCCTGGGGATCAACACTGGGATGACCGCCGAGCAGGCGCCCGTCCCGACGGCCACTTCCCTTGCGCTGGCCGGGTCGTCCGCCGAGACCCCAGAGGTCGTGCTGGCGGTGCTGCAGACGTTCGAGGGCTGGTACCGGCGCTGGGCCACCGGGGAGGATCTGCGCCACGCCTACGCCCGGGCGTGCGGAACGGTCGGTCGGCGGGTCAGGGTCGTCGTGTCACGGACGGAGACGGTGGAGGGCGAGGCCGTCGGGGTGGACGACGATGGCCGCCTGCTGCTGCAGGTCGACAGCGGTGTGCGGGCCTTCGCCGCGGGAGACGTCTGGCACCTTCGGTGAGTATGGAACCATGGGGGCATGGGTCTGCCTCGCAAGTATCTCGGCTCGGACGAGACTGAAATCCTCCAGCTGCGCACCCACGTCAAGGCGCTGATCGCACCGGTCATCGTGCTGCTGGTGACCGCGACAGCAGCTGGCTTTCTGGTAGCGCTGACCCCAACCACCTGGCAGCCGGTGGCGGGGATCGTCGAGTTCGTCGGAATCGCGTTCGTGGTCGTGGCGTTTGTCGTGTGGCCCTTTCTGACGTGGCTGACGACGACCTACACGCTCACCACGCGCCGCATCATCACCAGGCGGGGCATCATCAACCAGACCGGGCACGACCTGCCGCTGACCCGGATCAGCAATGTCGCCTACGAGCGCAGCCTGACCGATCGGATCCTCGGCTGCGGGACCCTCGTACTCACCACAGCGGCTGAAGATCCACTCACCCTGGCCGACATCCCCGACGTCGAACGCGTTCACGTGGTGATGACGGAGTTGCTGTTCGGTTTGGATCGCAAGCCGGTCGTCCCGCCCCCGGATCGAGACGAATGAGTTCCACCGATGGCCCTGACCAGCGGCTTTCGCTCCGGGTCCAACTGACGCGCTTCGTGCTCACCGGCGGGTTGTCCGCGCTAGTGGACTTCGGGCTGCTGAAGTTGCTGATGGGGTTCGGCCTCGACCACAACGCCGCCAAGGCGCTCTCTTTCCTGGCCGGTACCACGACCGCGTACCTCATCAACCGTCGCTGGACCTTCCAGGCGGAGGCCTCCAAACGACGGTTCGCGGCCGTGGTCGCGCTGTACGGGCTGACCTTCGTGGTTCAGGTCGGGCTGTTCGCCCTGATCTATCCGGCCTTGCTGGCCAGCAGCGGCAGTGTGGACACCGCTGCGCTGGTGGCCTTCGTCATCGCGCAAGGCGCTGCGACGACGGTCAACTTCATCGTGCAGCGCGGCTTGATCTTTCGCTGACTAGAGCAGCGTCATCTGCTGCGGCTCCACCAGAACCCCGCTCGAGGTGGGCAGGTCACTGGGCATTACCCGGAAGATCCGTGGGCCTGACCGTTCGGCGATGAAGTGGGTCGGGATCTGGTCGATGTAGTGAATCGCCGCCCCGTCGTCGGCCGCATAGCCGCCGGGCAGGTCGCCCAGCGCGACAGCGTCGGTGTAGGCCGGTGCGCGCTCTGCCTCGCCGTCGAAGTGCGGGCAGAAGCTGCCCGGCAGCAACCCAAGGCCACCTCGCCAGGCCCGGAAGTCGCCGAAGGAGTCGGTTATGCAGCCTTCGTAGAAGCAACTGCCGCCGGCCGATAGTCCGGCCAGCACGACGTCGCCGGCGGCCGCCCTCGCCCTGATGGCTTTGTCGACTCCGTGGGCCTGCCACAGCGCGATCAGGTTGACGGTGTGTCCGGCGCCGACAAGGACGATGTCTGCCTCAGCGATGCGGGCCACCGATGCCGCGGAGCCGCCGCCCCACAGGGTGAGCACCATCGTCCGAACCCCGAGGGTGCCGTAGGCCAGCAGGAACTTGTTGATGTACTGCGGGTCATCAGCGGAGGCGGTCGGGGCGAAGCAGACCAACGGAGACGACTTACCGGAGATCTCCAGCAGGTAGCGGTCGAGGTTCGTTGGAGCACCGAAGGGGGACATCGAGAAGCCGCCACCACCCATGGCGACGATGTGCGTTGTCATGGGGCCCATCTTGGCAGAGGGACCACGAAGGCCGGGCCTGAACGCCCAGTGCGGTCCGGTCGCCGCGGGCTGCGGCGTTTCCCGCCGACAGGCGTGAGGCCCGGCTGAGGGCGGGCTGCCATTACGCTGGCGGCTGTGACTCCTGCGGCGACCATCGGAATCATCGGCGGCGGGCAGTTGGCCCGGATGCTGCACGCCGCGAGTATCGGCCTTGGCCTCCGAGTGCGGCTGCTTGCCGAAGGCCCCGACGTGTCGGCAGCCCAGGTTGTTGCTCAGGTCACTGTCGGCGACTACACCGACCCCGAGACCGTCTTCGACTTTGCGGCCGGCTGCGACGTGGTCACCTTCGACCACGAGCACGTCCCGGCGGGGATCCTCCGCCACCTGGTGGCCGCCGGCGTCGCCGTCCGGCCGGGACCCCACGCGCTCCTGCACGCCCAGGACAAGGTGGTGATGCGGCGGCACTTGAGCAGCTTGGGGGTGCCCTGCCCCGCCTTCGCCGTGGTATCCGACGCCGCGGAGCTGGTCGCCTTTGGTGACCGCCACGGCTGGCCGATCATCGCCAAGACGTCCCGGGGCGGCTACGACGGCAAGGGTGTCTGGAAGCTCGACGAGGCGTCCCAGGCGCCAGCGCCGTTCGCCAGCCTCGCCTCCGACGTGGCCGTCATCGCCGAGCAGTTCATCGATTTCTCCCGCGAGCTCAGTGCCCTGGTGGCCCGGCGTCCGGGCGGCCAGACCGTGGCGTACCCGATCAGTGAGACCGTCCAGACGGACGGGATCTGCACCGACACCATCACCCCGGCGCCGGGACTATCGCCGATCGCGGCCCGGGAATGCCAGGCGCTCGCGGTTCGGATCGCCGATCAATTGGATGTGGTGGGAATCCTGGCCGTGGAATTGATGCAGGCACGCGACGGCTCGATCGTCGTCAACGAGCTGGCGATGCGTCCCCACAACACCGGGCATTGGTCGATCGACGGGGCGGTGACCTCCCAATTCGAGAACCACCTGCGGGCCGTCGCCGACCTGCCCCTGGGATCGACGGCGCTCCGCGCGAATTGGTCGGTGATGGCCAATGTGCTGGGCGGCTCCCATTCGGATCTGCTCGCCGCGCTGGATCCGGTGCTGGCCGCGGATCCGCGGCTGCGCGTGCAGCTCTATGGCAAGGATGTGGTCCCCGGCCGGAAGGTGGGTCATGTCACAGCGGTGGGGGACGACCTTGAGCAGACCAGACGTCGCGCCCGGTGGGCCGCGGATCAGTTGAGGGGAGTGGGGGATGAGTGAACAGCCCCTGGTGGGGATCGTGATGGGGTCGGACTCGGACTGGCCGGTCATGGAGGCGGCCGCGCAGGCGTGCGCTGAGTTCGGGGTGCCGTTCGAGGCGGACGTGGTGTCCGCCCACCGGATGCCGGAAGACATGGTCGCCTACGGCCGCGGCGCGGAGGGGCGCGGCCTGCGAGTCATCATCGCCGGCGCCGGCGGCGCGGCTCACTTGCCCGGGATGCTGGCGGCGCTGACGCCACTGCCGGTCATCGGAGTGCCCGTCCCCTTGAAGTATCTCGACGGCATGGATTCGCTGCTCTCGATCGTCCAGATGCCGGCGGGTGTGCCGGTGGCGACCGTTGCGATTGGCAACGCCCGTAATGCCGGGCTGTTGGCCGTCCGCATCCTGGCGGCAAGCGACGCCGGCCTGCGAGAGCGGATGCGGGCCTTCCAGGCCGACCTACGCGACATCGCGCTGGCAAAGGGTGAACGGGTTCGGCACCACTGAGCAGCGGCGTGCCTGCGGCCGGGGGTTGGGGACGGCGGACATACTGGATCTCGTTTCGACCACCTTCCTGGGGAGACCCCACGCATGACCGCGACCACCCGCCCGGCACCCGCTCCTCCCGCTGAGGTGCGCAGCCAAGGCATCGCGCTGCGTCGGGGCATCGTGCTGGTGCTCATGACCGTGATCGTCCCCGGTTCAGCCCAGCTGGCCGCCGGTGACAAGCGAGTCGGCCGGATTGCGGTTCGGGTGTGGCTGTCCGTGATCGCGCTGGCGGTGCTGGCGGGGGTCGGGCTGCTGCTGGCGCGCGGTGTGGTGCTGGGGCTGAGCGCGAATCCGATGTTGCTGACCTTCCTGCAGTTCGTGCTGCCGGTCCTGCTGATCTGCTGGGCCCTGCTGATGGTGGACGCGTGGCGAATCGCCAATCCCGCCGGCATGTCGACTCGTGGCCGAGTGCTCAGCGGGGTGTTGACCCTCGCGCTGGTGGCCGGGACGTCGACCATGGCCTGGGCCTCGTCGACCGCGCTGGGGGGCGCGGCGCACCTGGTGGGCACGGTGTTCGAAGGTGGCGGCAGCGTCCAGGCCACCCAGGGCCGCTACAACGTCTTGCTGATGGGCGGGGACGCCGGTGCTGACCGGGTCGGGATGCGTCCCGACTCCATGATCGTGGCGAGCATCGATGCCAACACCGGCCGGACGGTGCTGTTCAGCCTGCCCCGCAACCTGCAATGGGCTCCGATTCCGCAGCGCAACCCGCTGCACGCGAAATATCCCAACGGCTTCTGGTGCGCCTCGCAGGAGTGCCTGCTGAATGCCGTGTACACCCTGGCGGAGAACAACAAGAAGCTGTTCCCCGGTGTGAAGTACCCCGGTGCCGAATCGACCAGTGACGTGGTGGGCGAGATCCTTGGGCTCGACATCAACTATTGGGCGATGATCGACCTGAAGGGCTTCGAGCACCTCATCGACGCGGTCGGCGGGATCCGGCTCGACATCAGCAAGCGCATCCCGATCGGCAGCCTCCACGGACCCAAGGGTGTCTATGACTGGATCGAGCCTGGCAAGAACGTGAAGCTGGACGGCTTCCACGCTCTCTGGTTCGCGCGCTCGCGGGAGTACTCCAGCGACTACGAACGGATGCAGCGCCAAAAATGCGTGATCAACGCGATGGTGAAGCAGCTGAACCCTGCGACCGTCGTCACGAAGTTCAACGACATCGCTTCGGCGAGTGAGAAGGTCGTCGCCACCAACCTTCCGGGTGATCAATTCGGAGCCATGCTCGACCTGGCGCTCAAGGGTCGGTCGTTGCCCATGGCCTCGGTCAACTTCGCCCCGCCGCTGATCAAGCCGGTGAAGCCGGACTTCGCCAAGATCAAGCAGATTGTCGTCGACAAGGTCGCCGATTCCGAGGCGAAGGATGCGCCGGCGACCCCGAGCGTCTCGACTTCGGCGTCCGCCAGCCCGTCCGCCACGTCGTCGAAGAAGTCCACCAGCCAGGCCGACGACCTCGACGCCGTCTGCAAGGTCAGCGACTGAGCCACGCGGATGGCCGTCCGCTCGGCCAGGTTCCGCCAGGATTCTCCCAATGGGCCCCAACCGGGTTGACCCAGGGGCTAGGCGCGCTCGACCGCGCCGGAGCCGAGGATCGAGAAGACTTGGCGTCCGATTTCCGCGCAGATCTCGCGGCCGGTGTCAAAGTCGGCGGTGCGGGTCATCATGGCGAGCCGGTAGTCGCGTCCGTCGCCGGCCACGTGGCCCATGGAGTTGACCGCCCACAGGTTGTCGCTGGACTTGAACTGCACCCAGCCGTTCTTGAGGTGGACCGCCACCGAAGGCGATCGGGGGGTGCCGACACCCCAGGTCTGGTCAGCCTCGACCTGGCCCATCAGGTCCCACAGGAAGGTGCGGTCGGCCGTAGCGATGGCTGGCGATCCCTCCATCAGTCGCTGCAGCAGCAGCACCTGGTCGGCCGGCGTCGTCCACGTCCAACTCCAGTCGCCTCGGCCGGGGTCGCGGTGGGTATTGGGGAGTTCGAGGGCGTCGGCGAGCGACTGGTAGAAGTCGGCCCCGCCGGCGTAGGCCCACAGCGCGTCGGCGGAGTCGTTGTCGGAGTGGGTGATCGCCTGGGTGGCCTGGTCGGTTCGTACCGCATCGAGCCCGCCGCCGTCCTGGCGCGCCTCGGCTTGGGCCATGAGCACGATCATCGGCTTGGCCATCGAGGCGCTTTGGCTGGCGTAGTCGGGATTGAAGCCATAACTCGCCTTGCCGCGCAGGTCGAACAGGGACACGCCCAGCTTGTCCGAGCCGTTGGCGATGATCGTCAGCACCTGGTCGAGTTGGGAGCGGATCGTCCCGGTGGGGGAGGCCGTGGGACGGGCGATGGACCCGCTCGCGCACCCGGCCAGTGCCAGTGCCGATCCGGCCATCAGCAGTTCGCGGCGGCTCATCGGGTTCATCTGGTCTCCCTCAGGGGTGGGTGGTCGATGGCGAGTCGGTGAGCGTGACTCGTTCCGCGGTCGCGATCCGGGCAAGGGCATCAGGGGAGGCTTCGCCGGCCACGACCACCGCGGAACCGCCGCCCAGCAGCGGGCGCACGATCGCGTCGGCGAAGGTGCGCCACGCCCCGCCAGGGCGCACCAGGACGCGTCCGGTGATTGGGGGAAGCGCCATGACGTGGGCGTGGGTGAGCCGGTCGTCCGCGTCCAGCCAGGCCAGGTCGGACGCCGTGGGCGTCACGTCCCAGTGGGCGTCCGGTTCAGCCCTGACGTCGGCGTAGTCCACGACGCCGGCCGGGACTACGGGGAGCGAGAGGCCCAGCGGGTGGAGGGAGCAAGCGACCGTGGCTTCTGGGATCAACGCGCTCACCGGTCCAGGACCGACCACGGCCGCCTCGGCCCCGGCCGGGAGCGGCGGGGCCACCGCCGCGAAGCTGCAGCCGTGTTGCCAGGCGGCGAGCGGCCAGATCAGGCTTACCCAATGACCCGGGTGGGTCACCGACAGCGGTGCCGCGACGAGGCCCGATTCCACCCCCAGGGTGGTGAGCAGGTTTGAGGTCTTGTCGACCCAGTTGGCGAACGACGTCGCGCTGAACTCGGTGCGCTCGCCGCTGTCGAGGTCGTAGTACGTCAACAACGGCCGTCCACCCTGGCTCCGGACGCGCGACGCAAGGGCAGCCGCCAGGGAAGTGGATTGCACCCCCCCATCGTAGGGTGCAGGAATAGGCTCACTCTCGTGCGCTATATCGTCATCATGGCCGGGGGTTCGGGGACGCGTCTGTGGCCGCTGTCCCGCCAGGGAACGCCGAAGCAGTTGCTGCCCCTGATCGGAGGCAAGAGCCTGTTGCGGCTCGCTTTCGAGCGCTCGCTGGCCTCGGTGCCGGCGGAACGGGTCTGGGTGGTGACCGGCCAGGCCTACGCCGATCAGGTGGCGAGCATCCTCCCCGAAGTCCCCTCCGGGCAGATCCTCGGCGAGCCGATTGGCCGAGACTCGCTCAACGCGGTTGCCTGGCCGGCGGCCGTGCTCCAGAAACTCGATCCCGAAGCCGTGATCGCTCAGGTGACCGCCGATCAGGTGATCGAGCCGATAGACGTCTTCGCCGCACGTCTTGAGACCGCGTTCGCGGTGGCGGAGGCGGACCCCGGGGCCTTGGTCACCCTCGGCGTGCTGCCCACGTCCCCGCACACCGGCTACGGCTACCTGCACCGGGGTGAGCCGCTGCCGGGATTCCCTGGGGCGCACCGCGTTCTCGGTTTCACCGAGAAACCCGCCTTGGAACTGGCTGAGTCCTACCTGGCGCTGGGTGAGTACTGGTGGAACGCGGGCATGTTCGTGTGGCGGGCCGCCACCGTCCTCGAACAACTCCGCCACCTCGTCCCGGCCACCTACGAAGCAGTCCTCGAACTTGCCGCACACCCTGCCCGGCTGGCGGAGATCTTCCCGACGCTGGCGAAGAACTCCATCGACTACGCGATCATGGAGCCGGTCTCGCGGGGGGAGGCCACGGGCCATGTCGTGGCCGTCGGGCTGGACGTGGACTGGCGGGATGTCGGCGGGTACGCCAGCCTCGCGGAGGTCCTCACCCACGATTTCTCCGGCAACGCGGTCGCGGGGACGGTGGTGGGGCTGGACGCCCACGACAACATCGTGGTGAACTCCGACCCCTCTGGCGTGGTTGGGCTGATCGGGGTGTCCGGTCTCGTCGTGGTGAGGACGCCGGAGGCGACGCTGGTCGTCCCGATCGCGGAGGCCGAGCGGATCAAGGCGCTCGTGGCGAGCGTGACCGCCGAGGCTGGCCCGCAGTACGCCTGAACCTGACGAGCAGGCGAGAGTTCGGTGAAGACCTGCTGAACGCGAGCGTCAAGCGGTTCGCGGGCCCCGGATCGCACACGTAGGCTGACCTGTGATGATCGAGAACTTCAAACGAATTCGGGAACCGCTGAGCTGGGCGATGATCGCGGTGATCGTCGCACAGATGCTTCTTGGCGTGTTGCGCCTTGTGCTGCTGCTGAGCGCCGGTGAGATGCCGGTCTTCGCCGCCTTCCAGGACATTGGCGATTCGCTGCTCAACCTCACCGCGGTGCTGGCTCTGGTCGCGCTGGTTTGCACCTGCTTCTTCATGGCTCCGGCGGTGTCTGGTGCGCGGTTCATCACCCAGGTCGCGGCGTGGGTGGTGACCCTCGGCGTGTTGCTCTCGCTGGTTGCCTCCATGCTTGGGGTGGCCGCGTCGGCCGGCACCCTCGGCGTGATGATGGAGCTGTTCGGCAGTCTGCTCGACCTGACGCTCAAGGCGTTGGCTGCCGGATCGTTGTGGGTGTTGTTGCGCGGCGTGGGATCTGGCCGCATCGACACTGCACCGCCGTTGGCGGCACATCCAGAGACCCCTGCGGTCGAGACGCCCACGCAGCGACCTGAGTCCGCCTCGGTCTGGCAGCGGTCAGAGGCCACCGGTTCGGCATGGCGGACGGCGCAGGCGGCCGCACAGGGTGACCCGGGAACCGCGTCCATCGCCGGGGATCTCGAGCCCGATCCGAAAGTTTGAGCCGAGCCCCCCCCCGGCCCTGGCGGGCAATCAGCGCGGAATGGTAACGCATTGGGGTTGACTTATCGGGAATGACAGGCATGTAATTCTCTTCATGTAGTTCGTGTCGGGGGAACCCGCGCGAATCTGGGTCGAGGAGGGTGGATGCACGAACTTTTCCTGGTGGTCAGCGAAGACGACGAGGGTGCCCTCGGGTGGCAGGAGCGCGCGCTCTGCGCGCAAACCGACCCAGAGGCCTTCTTCCCCGAGAAGGGCGGCTCCACCCGAGAGGCCAAGAAGGTCTGCTTGTCGTGTGACGTCCGCAGCGAATGCCTCGAGTACGCACTCGGCCACGACGAACGCTTCGGCATCTGGGGCGGCCTCAGCGAACGCGAACGACGCCGTCTGAAGAAGCAGGCCATCTGACGCTGTTCCCGGGCCTCCCAGCAGGGGCGGGCTAGGCTGGACACCCCTGCCACGCGAGAGGCCAGTGTGAACGACGACACCGCTGATCTGTGGGCTTGGCTGTACACCGCACGCGAGGAGGAAACTCCAGCGTGGGCGGACGTGAAATGCGTGGCGGTCATTGAGCCGACAGCCAGTGCCGACGCGACCGCCTGCCTCGCGGCGGTCACAGCAGGGGACGTCCAGCCCGACCGGATCGTGATCGGATCGCCGGATCGAGACCTCGACGCCGAGTGGCTGTGGTTGCTGTCCGCGAATGGACGGCCAGCCCCGGACGCGCTGCGTCAACTGCTCACCGCAGTGGAACGCCATCCAGAATTCGACGTGATCGGTCCGCTGCTCATAGAGCCTCGACGCCGCGGTCCTGGAGTGATGATCAGCCAGTTCGGACAGACCCTCACCGGCGGCGGACGCTTGCGAGGCCTGGTCGAGCCAGGGGAACTGTTCCAGGGTCAGCTTGAAACCACCGACGCGCTGGGGGTCGATCCCTGCGGGATCCTGGTCCGCGGGTCGGTGTGGAAGGAACTGGGTGGCTTCAACACCGCACTCCCGCCAAGCCATCAGGGGCTGGATTTCGGCTGGCGGGCGACTCTGGCGGGCAGGCGAGTGGCGGTAGAGCCGACCGCGCACGTGGTTGACCGAAGTCCGGAGCCAGACGGTGCCGACTCCCGGGCTGCGGGCTTGGCGCTGGCAGCGACGCATCAGCGTCAGGGACTGCGGTGGCTTGGCTGGCTGGGACTGGTGCTGGGATCGGTCGCGGTCGCCCTCGGTTACACCCTCGGCAAGGATCCACAGCGCGCCCGCGATGAGCTGGGGGGATTGCGACGGTGGCTGACCGACGCCCGGCTGCGTGGTTCAGTGGCGGACGGAGCGGCAGCGGTCGCCGCAACACCTGAGACACGCGCGCGAGCCCGAAGCCTGCGCCCTGGGCGCTGGTCAGGATTGCGACGCGCCGGGGAGGCAGTCACCGGACGGGTCTCGGCCTGGCTGGCGACCTTCACCGGACGCGGGGAGGCGGTCAGCCTCGACGAGTTGACTGGCGACGACTATGCCTCGCAGGGCGTCGCCGATCCCCGGGTGTCCGCGCTGTTGGTGGGGCTCGTCACCACGATCGGCCTGGCGTTGGCCGCCGGCCGAAACCTGATCGGCGGCGGGTCATTGCAAGGAAGTCAACTGCTCCCCGCGCCGTCCAGTTGGCTTGACCTGATCGGTGACTATCTGGCGGCGATCCCGGGCTCCGCGGCACTCAGCCCGACGCCGTGGGCAGGGCTCATCGGTCTCGGCTCCTTCGTCACCGCAGGTCGGCCCGAGTGGCTGGTGTCGCTCGCCATCATGGGATGCGTGCCCCTTGCCTGGCTGGCGGCCTTTCGGTTCTTCCGCCAGGTGTTGGCGAGCGCGAGCATGGCGGCGGTGGCGGCCTTCTGCTACGCCTTCCTTCCCGTCGGAGTCGGGATCGTGAACGTTGGTGCGTTCGGTGCTGTGCTGTGGAGCGTGCTGCTGCCCGTCATGGCCTACAGCACTCGGGAGTGGCACTTGCGGCCATCGTGGCGGGGTTCCGGGGTGCTCGGGCTGTGGGTGCTGCTCGCCTGCGCGGCGGCGCCGCTGTGCTGGGCGGTGCTGCTGGTGGCTGCTGTCGTCGTGGGTCTGCGTCGCGGTCGGTGGGGGCAGTTGGCCTTGATCGTGGCGAGCCCGTTGTTGCTCGTGCTCAGCCCGTGGGCGGCCACGCTACTGGCCTACCCCGGACGGTTGCTGACCGGCGCAGAGCCGTCCCTGGCGCCCGCCACGGCGTTGCAGCCGTGGGGTGTGCTGCTCGGACGGGGAGTGGAGTCTGGCGCGCCGCCGCTGTGGCTGTCGGTTGGTGTGTTCGGGACGTTCTGGTTGGTTGGCCTGGCCGGCGCGTTGCGTCGTCCACGGGAGGCCGGGATGTTCTTCGTGGCCGCGACTGGGGCTGCGTTGGTGGCCATCGGGCTGGGGCGGTTCGTGTTCTGGGTGCCGCCCGGCGCCTGGGCCCGTCCGCAAGCATTGGAGTGGATCGTGTTGATGGGCGCGGCCTTGGTGGCCGCCGCCGCCATGGGGCTGGACGGACTAGGGGGGGAACTGCGTGGCGCCACCCTCGGGTTGCGCCACGTCGGCACCCTGTCCATCGTGGTGGCCCTCAGCGCTGTCGTGGTGCTCGAGGCCGGTTGGTGGGTGGTGGCCGGCCAGGCGCAGTTGTCACGGGGACCGGTGAGCTCGCTGCCAGCCTTCGTCAGCAATGCCCAGGTTTCGTCGACTCCCGGCCGAACCCTGGCCATGGAGGTTCGCGACGGTCAGGTCCACTGGTCGCTGCAGCAGGACGACTTCGTCCGGCTGGGTGACCTCGAGCGGGGACCGGTGTTGGCGGGCGACCCCGCCGCCGGCGAGTTGGCGGTCTCCGTCGTGACCCGGCTGAGCTCGGGCAGCGCTGACGACGAGCTGCTCGCCGACCTGGTCAGCCTGGGAGTCTCGAACGTGTGGCTGGGTGGTGGCAACTCGGTACTGCGCACGGCGATCGGCAACACTCCCGGGCTGGGCGTGGGCACCGGTGACGAATCCTCGACCGTGTGGCCGGTTCCGGATTCCGGCCGTGCCGTGGTGTTGGACGGATCACGGACGCTGGTTGGCAGCGGCAGCGACATTTCGGCCGGCAGGACGTTGCAGCTGGCAGAGGCGGCCGACGTCCGCTGGTGGGCGACCGTTGCCGGGGAGCCGCTGGCGCAGATCCCGCAGCACCCTCCGGGCCAATCCTTCGACCTGGCCGGCCGGTCGGGACGCCTCGACATCGGGTTCAGACAACCGACCCCGTGGTGGGCGTGGCTGCAACTTCTCGGCCTGGTGTTGTTGCTGTTGCTGGCAGCCCCGAGTGCCCAGCGCGGTGTGGCTCCCGGCGCCCCGCGCCGTGTGGACGCCCCCAAGCCGGCGGAGTCTCCGGCGCCTCGTCGAGCCATGACAGGTGCGGCATGAGGAGCGTGATCGTCGCCAGCGCCGGCGTCCTCGCGGCGGCCGTGGCCGCGGCCATCGCCCTGCCAACCCAACAACCGCCTGCCGTGGCGCCGCCCTCCGGCGACATTCGGATCTCCTTGTCGTGCCCGTCATTCAAGGTCGCCTCCGCCTCCGTCGCTGTCGCTGCGGCCTCCACCGGGAAAGGACTGCGGACTGCGTCCATCTCGGCCCCGGAACGGGTCGACGAGCCGGACGGCGTCGCGGTGCTGCGTGATCGCGCAGAACCCGTGGTGGTCTCCGTGCCACGGGGGGCGACCTCGGGAGGGGTCAGTGTGGTCGCGGCGGCAAACGGGCCGGAACGCGGCCTGTCGAGCGCCACCTGTGCGGCGCCGGTCACCGAGCAGTGGTTCACCGGCGTGCTGGCCAACACCTCGTCGCAGGCCGAACTGGTGCTCGCCAACCTCGACTCCGGCGAGGCTGCGGTGGATGTCACCGTCTACGGAAAGTCGGGGCGCCTCAACGTCCCGGGGTCACGAGGGATCGTGGTGGCCGGAAACTCAGCCAAGACGGTGTCCCTGTCGACCGGGATCGACGCCACGACACCGGTCACGTTGCAGGTGGCCAGTTCGGAGGGCCGAGTGTCGGCCGTCCTACGGCAGCGCTCGTGGGATGGGACGACCCCGCTGGGAGCGGACTGGGTCCCCACGGGGGTGTCTCCCACGCCTGTCCTCGTCATCCCGGGGATCCCGGCGGGGCCCGGCAGCCGAGAGCTGGTGATCACCAATCCTGGTGACCGTACCGCGAGCGTCAACGTCGACCTTCTCGGAACCTCAGGGCGAAGCGACATCGCAGGTCTCGAGAACGTCGAAGTCCCCGCTGGTGCGACCAGGGCTTTCGACTTGACCAATGGCCTCGCCGAGCAGCCCGGCGGGTTGCGGCTCACCTCGCAGCGTCCGATCACCGCTGGTATCGCCGGTAGTTCCGCGGTAGGGCAGTCGCAAGGTGACCCGTTCCATCTCGCGGCCCTGGAACCAGTGGGCGCTGATGGCCAGTGGCCGGTTCCCGTCGGCAGGCAGGCGTTCCTCGAGCTGCTACTGAGCAACCCGGACACCGCCGATGCCCGGGTGACGGTCGCCGGGAAGGCCGACCAGGCGACTGACGTGGTGGTGCCGGCCGGTGGCACGCTGGTCGTTCCCGTGGGCTCGGTCTCGACACCATTGGTGCGGGTCAAGGCCGCCGGGACTCAGGTCCGTGCCGCGCTGGTCGTCCGGCGCACCCTGGGTGACGTCCGGGGGCTCGCTGTCGTGCCCCTCACCTCCGTCGCCGGCGTCACCGACCTCCCGCCGGTGGTGTACGACCCCCGAGCAGGCGCCTGACCGTCCACGCGGGCGGATTCTGCCGCGGCGCGGGGTCGTCAGTCGTCCCAGTCCTGGGATGATGCGGGGTCCAGTTCATCGGTGCTGATCCCGGTGATCGCGGAGAGTTGCTCGAGCACGGTGCGGTGCACGAGGGTCGCCAACTCTTTGCGCGTGTTGGCCCGGTGCTCGATGGGGCGGCGATACAGCACGATCTGGCCGTTCTGCATGCCCCCTGCCGACGGTCGGGCCGATTGCGCTGAGGCCAGTGGGACATGGTCGATCCAGCCCCCGTTCAAGGTGGGGACGTCCTCGAAGCCGATGTCCAGGCCAGCCAGAGCCCGCGGGCAGGCCACCTCGATGCGGGCGACGGAGGCCCGTACGCAGGCCGTGAAGGTCTCGATGCCGCGGGTGGCGTAGCGCAGCGGCATCGGTGCGCCCGTCAGCGGATTGGGCGCGGCCAGCGGCCCCCGCAGCCCTCTTCCGTGACGGTCCCGGCGCTTCATGGCACCACCCTAGACGGTGCGCCGCGGGGCCTTGGATCCGGGACGCCCTGGTCTCCTTGACCTTGCGCCCCTTGGGTGACCTTGCGCCCTCAATAGCAGGCGCAGAG
>JBAVKY010000185.1:0-3630 GCA_049688555.1 Propionicimonas sp. | reverse complement strand
CCGGCCGGGCGGGGCAAGATCGAGCGGGCGTTGTGCGCCACGGCGCGCTCTGTCACATCCCCGGCGCAGCCGGGAGGAACTTGAAGGGAGGTTCTTGGGTCTGATGGCTTACCTGGAGTCGAAAGGCGAAGGGGACAGCAGCATGCCAGTGAACCGGTGGCCGGGTCCAGACGTTGGGGACGGTGCGCCGGGGGACCCGCTGGATATGGCGAAGGCTGGATTGCTTGAAGCCCAATCTCCAGGAGATGGAAGTTCGCATCCGCCGGAAAGACGTCTGAAACCGGCGCCGGGCCCTGCCCCCGTTCAGGAATGCGGACGAGGCAACCTTCGGGGCCCGGAGCGATGCCCAGTGAGGGCATTCAAGGAGATGAGTGGGTCGCCTAAGCCGGCTAGATACGTGTGACAGGGACGAACGTGGGATCGCCTACGGGGCGCGAGCCCTATGGCGACGGAGACCTCGTAGTAGTCGCCGGAGTGACGACCGGCCAAGGCGGGCGGGAAAGCCGTCCACAGGGCGAAGGGGGTCAGGTGATTCGGGCATCCATGATCAGGAGGTATGCGAAATGCAGAGCGCCGAAACGGTGCTGGGTGTCCTGCGTGACCGCGGCAGGCGTGGCCTGCCGTGCGAGGAACTGTATCGGCAACTGTTCAACCCGGAGTTGTACCTGATGGCCTACGGGCGCATCTACTCCAACGCCGGTGCGATGACCCGAGGGGTCAGCGCTGAGACCGCGGATGGCATGTCCATGGCCAAGATCGGTCGCATCATCGATGCGATGCGCCACGAGCGCTACCGGTTCCATCCCGTGCGCCGGGTCCACATTCCCAAGAGGAATGGCAAGACCCGGGCGCTGGGCCTGCCGACATGGTCGGACAAACTCGTCGGTGAGGTGGTGCGCCTGCTCCTTGAGGCCTACTACGAGCCGACGTTCTCCGACCGCTCCCACGGTTTCCGTCCACGCCGGGGCTGCCATACCGCGTTGCGGGAGGTGGTCAACACGTGGACCGGGACCACTTGGTTCATCGAGGGTGACATCGCCGACTGCTTCGGCACCCTTGACCATCAGGTCATGATCGGGGTGCTCGGTGAGAAGATCCACGACAACCGGTTCCTGCTGCTGATCCGCGGGATGCTCACCGCCGGGTACTTGGAGGACTGGGTCTGGGGGGCCACGCTCAGCGGGGCGCCGCAGGGCGGGGTCGCGTCCCCGATCCTGTCCAACATCTACCTGAACAAGTTGGACCAGTTCGTCGAGACGGAGTTGATCCCGCAATACACCCGAGGGGTGCGCCGGACCCGCAACCCGGCCTACCGTGAGGTGGAGGCGGCAATCCAACGGGCCCGCAGGCGCGGTGACCGCACACAGGTGCGGCAACTGCTCAGGCGTCAGCACAGCCTGCCAAGCCAGGATCCTGACGATCCGGGCTACCGGCGGCTGCGCTACACCCGCTACGCCGACGACACCCTGCTCGGGTTCGCCGGACCGAAGGCCGAGGCCGAACAGATCAAGGAGCGCCTTGCCGCTTTCCTGCGCGATGACCTCAAGCTGGAGATGTCGGCTGACAAGACGCTGATCACCCACGCCCGCACGGGCGCGGCGCGATTCCTCGGCTACGAGATCACCGTGCAGCAAGACCAGCACCAGCACACCCGTGGTCGCCGTGCAATCAACGGGGCGATCCAACTGCGGGTGCCGGAATCGGTGATCAAGACCAAGGGTGCCCCGTTCCTGGCCCGCGGCAAACCCGCATGCCAGAACCACCTCGTCAACGAGGCCGACTACACGATAGTCGCCACGTTCGGGGCCCAGTACCGGGGCATCGTCGCGTACTACCTGCTCGCCGGGAACGTCTTCCGGCTGCACCGGCTGCGCTGGGTCATGGAGACAGCGATGCTCAAGACCCTTGCAGGCAAGCACCACTCGTCGGTGTCGAAGATGGCCGCCAGATTCAAGGCCAAGATCGTCACACCTCACGGGCCACGCACCTGCTTCGAAGCCGTGATGGCCCGCGACAACCGCAAGGAACTGGTCGCAAGGTTCGGTGGGATACCCCTCACCCGACAGAAGACCGCGGCGATCGTCGACCGTGCGGTCGGGCCGGTCTACCCCCACAAGGAGCTGATCACCCGGCTCCGCGGGGACCGGTGCGAGCTATGCCAGACACAGGGCGAGGTGGAAGTCCACCACATCCGGTCCATGGCCGTGCTCAACCGGCCCACAGCCACCCAGCCCCCTTGGGCGCAGGCCATGACCAGACGGCGCCGCAAGACCCTCGTGGTCTGCGCCGACTGCCACGCCAGCATCCACGACGGGCCCAAACCGCGGTCCACGCCGTAATCACTGGAGAGCCGGATGATGAGAAACCATCAAGTCCGGTTCGGCGGGAGGCCGCGCGGAAAAGGACCCACACAGGGCACCTCGCCGCGCGGCCGACCCTACCCGCACCGTGCGCGAGCAGTTCCTCGTCGAACTCAACACCCCAGACACAGCCGGGCGGATCAGCGGCCTCGGCGAGCTGAACGCGCTGTTCACCGCGTGGGTCGAGACGGTCTACCACCACCGGATCCATTCCGAGACCGGGCAGGCGCCCCTGGAACGGTTCCTGGCCGGCGGCCCACCGACACTGCCCACACCGGCGCAGCTGGCCGAGGCGTTCGCGTGGTCCCACGAGCGGGTCGTGACCAAGACCGCCACGATCAGCGTGCACGGCAACACCTACCAGGTCGACCCCGCCCTCGTAGGCCGCAAGGTCCAGGTCGTGTTCGACCCGCTGGACCTCACCGAACTATCGGTGCGCTACCAGGGCCGGGACATGGGCAAAGCCGTGCCGTTCCGGATCACCCGCCACGTCCACCCCGACGCCGGGGCGTCCGCGCCCGCACCGGCGGCGCCGACCGGGATCGACTACCTGAACCTGATCGCCACCACCCACCAGCGCCAGCTGGCCACCGCCATCAACTACGACAGCCTCACCCCGACCGGGGACCGGCCCGGCCCGGTCGCCGACCCGGCCACCGAGCCCGACGGGCAGCTGCCCGGACAACTCGACCTCACCGACCTCACCGAGCCGGTCGCCGTCACCGAGACCAACCGGGCCGGTGGGCTGTCATGAGCATCGCCAGCATGGGCTCCTACTACGGGTTCACCCGCACCCCGTTCGGCAAGAACCTGGCCCCCAGCATGCTGCACCGCCACCGGGCGCACGCCGAGGCCACCGCTCGGATCGGCTGGTGCGTAACTGAACAGGCCATCGGCGTGATCACCGGGGAAGTCGGGGCCGGCAAGACCGTGGCCGTGCGCGCCGCCCTGGCCGGCCTGGACGGCTCCCGGCACACCACCATCTACCTGGGCAACCCCGCCACCGGCACCCGCGGCATCTACGCCGGCATCGTCACCGCCCTCGGCGGCGTCCCCCGGTTCCACAAAGCCGCGCTCATCCCGCAGACCGTCGAACTGCTCGCCGCCGAAGCCGACGAACGCGGACGGGCCGTGATCGTCGTCTGCGACCTATCCCGACAACGGGACTATGCCGACGTCGGCTCTCGGCGATAGCCGAAACCCCCGAAGGGGTGGGCTCCACCGACTGAACCTGCGGCCAGCTTGTCGGCATAGTTGCTGACTGGTCCAC
>JBAVKY010000184.1:0-4295 GCA_049688555.1 Propionicimonas sp. | reverse complement strand
AACACGCCACCGATGGCCCGGGCCTGGCCGGTGCTGATCCCGCCCGCCGCCGCAGCCCGACCCACCAAGGGGTGCTGGCCCAGCTCGCGGGCCTGGTACAGGGCCCCGGCAGCTTCCCGCTTCGACAGGCCGTCCTGGATCGCCAACAACGTCGTGATCGGCGTCCCCGACGACCGCAGCGAATCCTTCGCCGTTTCGGCGTCGGCGAGCAGCAACCCGGCGACCGCGGTCAACCGGGACGCCAACCGGCGCGCCCGCCGGGCACACCCCAACCGCTCCCCGGCACCGACGGTGGCCGGGTCGATCCCGTCGAGGATCACCTCGATCGACTGCAGCGCCTGTGCCGCTGGTTGGCTTCCCATAGACCAAGCCAATCAGAGGCCTCCGACAGAAACCGTCGCCAGAGCCCGCTAAACCCCCTGGTGGACCTGAGAATCACCTGAAAATATCGAACAAACATTCGATTCATGGCTCCGCAGGTGAGTAGCAACACAGAGTAGCGTCGCGAACCACTCGGCGCGGCGATCCGCGGGCTTGTCAACGGCTAGAACAACCGCGCTCCCATCACTGAACCAAGCCGCCGAGCATGTCCTGCCCCACGTCCACCCGCACTCGTAACTCAGAAGCGCATCGCGAGATTTGGTCAGACGCAGGGGCCCGCAGCCCGAGAACTGGCCACGCCACCGCCGGGACGCCACGAACGGCCCCACCCGAAGGTGGGGCCGTTGCGGTGACTCAGGTCAGCTGCGCTGGAAGTAGGACAGGATCCGAAGGATCTCGGTGTAGAGCCACACCATGGTCACAGTGAGCCCGAAGGCGGCCCGCCAGGACTCGCTGGCCGGAGCGCGCACCGCGATGCCCTGCTCGATGTAGTCGAAGTCCAGGATCAGGTTGAATACCGCCAGCCCGACGCCTACGGCAGAGGCCAGCAGCGCGATCACACTCACCTGGCCGGTCATGGAGATCATCCCGGTGTTGACGCCGAAGAGCGACAGGATGAAGTTGACGAAGAGCACACCGGCGTACGCGATCGTGCCGATGACGATCATCTTGCGGAACTTGTCGGTGACCTTGATCCGGAACGCCTTGTAGGCGAAGAGGGTCGCACCGGCCGCCACGAACGTGCCGAGCACCGCCGGGGTGACGATCCCCGGGTAGAACGACTCGAACACCTTGCTGATGGCGCCGATGAAGACACCCTCGATGGCGGCGTAGGCGAGCACGAACCCGGGGTTGATGGCCCGACGGAAGCTCACCAGCATGACCGTGCCGAAAGCGACCAGCCCGGCGATGATCATCGACCCGTAGAGGAGCTGCGCCGGCATGTACATGAACGTGAGCGCCGCGGTGAGCATCAAGACGCCCATCACGATCGCTGACTTGGTGATCACGTCGTCGATGGTCATCACGCCCTGCTGGCGAACATCCATCTGCGGCGACTGGAATTGGGGGTCGTACTGCGGGGCGCCGAGCTGACCGGGGTAGGGCTGACCAGGTGCGTACTGGCCCTGCACCGGCTGCGTCTGCCAGGCGTCGGCCTTCGAGAGGACCGGATTGTTGCTGCGCATGTCTTGATCATTCCTTCTGCAAGAGTGGGTGACGAGTTCACCTCATCGGCTTCCATGGTAGGCAACGTTGCTGTGCGCCAGCTTTGTTCCCATCCCTGAGTCCGACCCTGGGACGACCCTGAGGTGGCAGTGCCCCGAATGGGATCGCACGATAAGCGCACGGAAGGGCAAGAGATAGTTTGGCGGGCAACACCTGCCCGTGACGTCCGGCCGTGTGCTGGATCGGGGGCGGCGGGTGAGGAAGTGGTGCGCGTCCCTGACCGCACTAGGCTCGGCGCATGAGTTGCGCCGCCCTCGTTCTTGTCACCAACCCCGGTGATTCCGCGATTGCCACCTACCGCCTCAAGGGCGAGATCCTCGAACCGCTAGCGGTCACCGGGGGGCTACCTGGTACCGGCACCTTCGCCGTCGACCAGCGACGCGGCTTGGTGTACGCCGGCGTCAAAGGCGACCCCGCAGGCGTCCAGACCCTCGCGCTCGACCGGGCGTCCGGCACCCTCACGCCGCTGAGCCGGACCGACACGGAGGCATCCATGGCCTACCTGACGCTCGCCGCAGGAGGACGCCTGCTGCTGGGCGCCTCCTATGCAGGCGGCTACGGAGCCGTCTGGCCGACCGACCAGACCGGACGCCTCGGCGACCCGGTCGCCCGAGTCGAGTTCCCCAACCTGCACGCAGTCGCGGCGACCGATGGACACGCCTACTTCGTGTCCCTCGGCGCCGACCTCATCGCCCAGTACGCATTGGCGTCCGACGGCACGCTCACTCCCCTCGACCCGCCCACCGTCGCCGCTCCCGCCGGCTCGGGACCCCGCCACCTCGTGCTCTCCTCGGACGGCAACAACGCCTACCTGCTCACCGAATTCTCCGGGGAGGCGATCCGCTTCGCCCGCGACGCGGCATCGGGCATTCTCACACGCGCGGAGTCGGTCCCCGGCCACGACACCACCCGAGGACTCGGCCACAGCGTCTTCGGCGCGGACCCGCTCGAGCACCACTACGTCTGGGGCGCCGACCTGCACCTCACGCCGGACGGCCGTCGGCTGCTGTGCTCCGAACGGACGGAATCCACCCTCACCACCATCAACGTCGCCGCAGACGGCCGCCTCCTCGACCCGCCCATCGTGACCGACACCGAGCGCCAACCGCGTGGCTTCGCCCTCTCCCCCGACGGACGTCTCGTCCTCGCTATCGGTGAGAAGTCAACCCACCTCGCCCTCTCCCGCCTCGAAGCGGACGGAACACTCACGCCACTGACCCGGACACCGACCGGCACCGGCGCAAACTGGGTGCGAGCGATCCCGCTGGATTGACCACCCACATCCGAGGTCCCCTCGCTCAGCGAGCCCAGTCGCTATTCGGTGTTGCTAGCTACTGATACTCAGTGTTACCGTCTACTGGTAGTCAGCGTCACAGCATAGATGGGGGTCAACGATGGCTAATCAGATGACGGAGTTGCTCAAGGGCACACTCGAGGGCATCGTGCTCGCGATCCTGGCCGCACGTCCGGCGTACGGCTACGAGATCACGGCACGGCTGCGGGAGCAGGGCTTCGCCGATCTCGTCGAAGGCACCGTCTACGCGTTGCTCATCCGCATCGAGCAGCGGGGCTTCGTGGACGTGGAGAAGGTCCCCTCCGAGAAGGGACCGCCACGAAAGGTGTATTCGATCAACGCGCACGGGCGCGTACAGCTTGACGAGTTCTGGAGCGCATGGATCTTCCTCGCAGAACGTATCGAACAACTCCACGAAGCAAAGGAGTAATCATGGCCAACTGGGTCGAGACCCTCACCGGGTCGCTTGAGCAGAAGAAGCAGTACAAGCGGCACAAGGCACGCACCGAGGCGCTTCCCGAGCCCTACGGCACCGCCGCGAAGGCGCTGCAGCGGTACTTCATGTACTACGGGGGCGTCACGGATGGCGAGACCGCCCTCACGATGATGGGCGATTTCGTCGAACTCTGGGAGCGGGCCGCCGCGGACGGTACGCCGGTGCGCGCGATCGTCGGGCAAGACCCGGTCGAGTTCGCCGAGACGTTCGCCCAGGCCTACAGCGGCAAGCAGTGGATCGACAAGGAACGCGCGCCCCTGATCAAGGCGATCCAGGACACGGACCGAGGAGAACAGAAGTGACTCTCAGTGGAGTGGCGCGCTGCCCCGGGCACCGATCGGACGGGAGAGGCTGACGAGCGGAATCTCGCGAATTGCTGGGGACGATGCGGTCCTGACGGTCGTATCGTTCGACGTGGGGGCGACACAGCGCTGAGGGGGAGGACGAGATGGAGAAGCGGAGACTCGGCCGGATCGGTCACGGGACGAGCGTGCTCGTGTACGGGGCAGCGGCGCTGGGTGACGTCACGCAGCAGGTAGCAGACGTGTCGCTAGAGCAGGCACTGGCCGCAGGGATCAACCACTTCGACACGGCGGCGTCGTACGGTGACGCTGAGGAACGCATGGGTCCGACGGTGGAGCGGGTACGCGGCCAAATCTTCCTCGCCACCAAATCCACTCAGCGGCGCGCCGAGGATGCCTGGCGTGAGCTCAACCGCTCCCTGGAGCTATTGCACACCGACCACATCGACCTGTGGCAGGTCCACGCGGTGTGCGATCTTACGGCGCTCGACACGGTATTCGCACCCGGGGGCGCGATCGAGGCGTTCGTGCGCGCCAAGGACGAGGGAATCGTGAGCTGGATCGGCATCACGGGCCACACCGAGCAGGCCCCGGT
>JBAVKY010000183.1:0-1675 GCA_049688555.1 Propionicimonas sp. | reverse complement strand
CTGCAGCAGACGCTGTCCCAGGTGCTCACCAACCTGTTCACCCTGATCGGCGTCCTGGTGATGATGTTCTACGTCTCGCCGTTGCTGGCGGTGATCGCCCTGGTGACGCTCCCGGTCGCCCTGGTGGTGACCATGCTGATCGGCAAGCGGTCGCAGAAGCTGTTCGCCAAGACCTGGAAGTCGACGGGTCAGTTGAACAGCCAGATCGAGGAGGCCTACACCGGGCACGACCTGGTGAAGGTGTTCGGTCGGGGCCGTGAGGTGGCCGCTGCCTTCCAGGCCAAGAACGACGAGCTGTTCGACGCGGCCTTCGGGGCGCAGTTCATCTCCGGGATCATCATGCCGGTGATGTTCTTCATCGGGAACCTCAACTACGTGGTGATCGCGGTGGTCGGCGGACTCCAGGTTGCCTCCGGCCAGCTGGGGCTGGGCGCCGTGCAGGCGTTCATTCAGTACTCGCGCTCATTCACCCAGCCGATCACGCAGCTGGCGTCCATGGCCAACCTGCTGCAGTCGGGAGTGGCCTCGGCCGAGCGGGTCTTCGAGGTGCTGGACGCGGACGAGGAGCCGGCCGACGAGGAGGGCGTACTCAAACCGGCCGACGGTCGGGTCGAGTTCGAGCACGTCAGCTTCTCCTACGACGCCGCGAAGCCGTTGATCACCGACCTGTCGCTGGTGGCCGAGCCAGGTTCGACGGTGGCCATCGTCGGTCCCACCGGCGCCGGTAAGACCACCCTGGTGAACCTCATCCTGCGGTTCTACGAACTGCAGGGCGGCCGGATCACGCTCGACGGGGTGGACATCTCCACCGTGCCGCGGCGCGACCTGCGAGGACGGATCGGCATGGTGTTGCAGGACGCGTGGCTGTTCGGCGGCACGATCCGCGACAAAATCGCCTACGGCAAGGAGGGCGCCACGCAGGCCGAGATCCTCGCGGCGGCGAAGGCCACCTACGTCGACCGCTTCGTGCACTCGCTGCCCGACGGCTACGACACCGTGATCAACGAAGAGGCCTCCAACCTTTCCTCCGGTGAGAAGCAGCTGATCACCATCGCCAGGGCGTTCCTCAGCGACCCGAGCCTGCTGATCCTGGATGAGGCCACCTCATCGGTCGACACCCGCACCGAACTTCTGGTGCAGCGGGCCATGAAGAAGTTGCGCACGGATCGCACCAGTTTCGTCATCGCGCACCGGTTGTCGACCATCCGGGACGCCGACGTGATCCTGGTGATGGAGGACGGCGCGATCGTCGAACAGGGCACTCATGCCACCCTGCTGGCCTCGCACGGCCACTACTACCGCCTCTATCAGACGCAGTTCGCAGCCGCCATCACCGAACAGGACGCTGCCTGACCCTGACGGGGAAGCAGCTGACCTCACGACACCGCCATCCTGGCCATCGCGCAGGGCGCATTCATCGAACACCTGTTCTATTTATTCAGGTGATTCTCATGTGCACAAGGGGTTTTCGTCGGCGCGGTGTGGTTGGCTTGGTCTATGGGAAACGGATCGGCGGCACAGGCGCTGCAGTCGATCGAGGTGATCCTCGACGGGTTCGACCCGGCCTCGGTCGGTGCCGGGGAGCGGTTGGGGTGTGCCCGGCGGGCGCGCCGGTTGGCGTCCCGGTTGACGGCGGTCGCCGGGTTGCTGCTCGCCGACGCCGAAACGGCGAAGG
>JBAVKY010000182.1:0-11280 GCA_049688555.1 Propionicimonas sp. | reverse complement strand
GAAGCGGACGCTCACTTCGCCGCCGGCGGCGAAGGCACTGTTGGCGCTCACCGAGATCTTGCCGGTGAAGAAGCCGACCAGCCCCCCAGGAGCGATCAGGAAGGCGCCGCGGCCTTCGGTGACGCTGAACCCGCCGCCGGACTGGGTGAGCGCGACGCTCACCCCGGTGAAGCCGATCAGGGTGGTGGTCACGCCGGCGGTGGTGGAGCTGGCGATCGCGAAGCTGCCGCTCAGGGTCGGGCCACCGGTGATCGCCAACGAACCGCCGGTGACCACCAGGGCCAGGTACGGACCGGCGGGAACGTCGAGCCCGAGCGCCGGACGCGTGACCGCGGTGGTGCTGGTGTTGACCTGTAGGAAGACCGTGCCACCCAGGGTGACGCCGGGAATGTTCAGGACGCCCGTGATCGAGCCGCTGAACTGCCCGGCGATGCCACCCGCGGTGACCACGAGGGCGCCGTTCCAGTTGTTGCTGGTCGCGACGGTGACGACTCCGCCGAGGCTGAACGTCACCCCGACCACGCGGACGCCCACCTCACCGGTGGTCGAGTCGCTGGTGAACAGCACCTCCGTGGCGCCGAGGGTGATCCCGGTCATCGCGAGGCTGGCGGTGGTGACCTTGACCCGCACTCCGGGGGTCAGGCCGTCCAGGGTCGTGGTGCCACTGTTGAAGGCGGCCGACACCGTCCCGGTGACGTCCAGCCCGGTGATGCTGACGCTGAGGGTCGCATCGAGGCTGCCGCGGGTGCCGGACGGATCAGCCGTCAAGGTGCCGTGCACCGCGGTGGCGCTCACCAGGGGCGAGCCGCTGCCTCCTAGGCCGAGGCTGCCGTTGGCGATGGTGACCGACAGCGCCGTGCCGCTCTTCACGATGGTGACGTCGGCGACGAGGCTGACCCCGGCCACCGCCAGGGTGATGCCCGTGCCGGCGAACCGGAAGGGGATGCCCGCGTCCAGTGTCAGCGTCGAGGTGACGTCGCCGATGGTGAAGCTCTCGTCGACATCGGCCGTGGTCGTGTTGATCTCGACCCCAAGGGCGCCCCCCAGCGTGACCCCTGGGACGCCCACCAGGGCGACCGTCCCGGAGACCCGGCCGGCGATCCCGGTGCCGGGCAGCAGGAAGAGGGCTTCGCCGTTGGTGAGCTGCGCCAGGGTGCTGGTGCCGTTGCCGAGCCTGAGGGTCACCTGGGTGAGCGCGAGTCGCAGCACCGAGGTTCCGGCAGCCGTCGTGAGCTGCTCGAGCAGGACGTTGCCGGTGAGGGTCTGGCTGGCGACCGTGACGCTGACCCCCGTGCCGACGATGCGTAGGTAGGGACCAGCGGGGACGTCCAGGCTCACCTGGGAGGCGCCCACGGTGAGCCGCTCGGAGACGGCCAGGCCGGTCGTGTTCAGGGTGAGGGCCACGTTCCCAGCGACGCTGAACGGTGCCCCGGCGGCGAGCGTGATGGCGGCGCTCAGGGTCCCGGCCAGCCCTGTCGCGGTGAGCACGAACAACCCGGTGACTCCTGTGACGGACACCAGGCTGCCGCCCAGCGAGAGCGTCCCGCCGGCGATGCCGAACCGGATCAGCCGGCCACCGGCGGCGTCGCTGACCTGTTCGAAGGTGATGTCGGCCGTGATGGTCTGGCCGAGCACCGAGAGGTTGAGATCCGTGCCGCCGAAGCGGACGTGGGCGCTGCCGACCCGGGTGTCGAGGTCGATCGCCACCGTCCCGCTGATGGCCACGCCGGGGGCGGCCAGGGCGACCGCCACCTCGACGGCGAGGACGAGACCGGTCGGGCCCAGCACGACCGTCGCCGGAGTCGCGGTCTGGGTCAGCGTGAGCAGCGGGTTGGCAGCGGTGCCACCGAGCCGGATGCTGGTGTGCTCAAGGGTCAAGCTGAGGGTGACCGTGGTGTCGAGGGCGACCGTTCGCGTGATCGTGACATCCGTGGTGAGGATCTGCCCCAGCACCGACAGCGCCACGCCCGTCCCGGACACCCGCACGTAGGACCCGGTCGGCAACTCCAGGGCGAGCACCTGGTCGCCGACCCGGAAGGATTCGCTGACGATATCCCCGGTGGTGTTCAGCTCGACGGCCAGGGTGCCGCTCAACGAGACCTGCGGGACGGCCAGCGTCAGGGTGCCCTGGATGCTGCCGGCCACGCCGGCATCGCTGAGCAGGAACAGCGCCGACCCGTCGGTGAGGCTGACCAGCGGCTGCGCGCCACCGAGGCTGAGGCTGACGGCACTCATCCCGAGCTTCAGCACGGAACGGGCCGGGTCGACGGCCCCGCTGGCCGACAGCGCCGCGGCCTTCTCGATCACGATGTTGCCGCTCAGGCGCTGCCCGAGCACGGTCAGCACGATTCCGGTTCCCTCGACCCGCAGGTACGGGGCGGCAGCGCTGGTGTCGAGGGCTAGCAGGAGGGTTCCGTCGAGCTGGGCGTCACTGCCGAGGTGGACGCTGATCGTGCCGCCGAGTTGCCCGGCGACTCCGGTACTGCTGAGCACCAACCGTCCGAACCCGTCGGTGACGGTGACCCCGGCGGTGGCGGTCCCCACGGTGAGCTCCACGTTGGTCAGCGCCAGGGTGGTGGTGATGGTGCCGTCGGCGGCGATGCTGCGCTCGATGGAGAGGTCGGCGACCAGGCTCTGCCCGGCGATGCTCAGGCTCAGCCCGGTCGCGGTCAGCTGCAGCGGGGTCGTCGCGGTGGGCGTCGTGTCCAGGGCTACGGTCACCGTCGCGCCGGTGAGCCCGACGGCCGGGACGACGATCGTGGCGGCCAGGTTTCCGGTGAGGCCGGCGGTCTGCAGCAGGAAGGAGCCGGTGATCGCGCTGATCGTGACCGCGCCGCCGAAGTCGAGCGCCGCGTCCGCGATGGTGACCTGCACGTCGGTGCCGACCCGCGAGAAGCCGAAACTCCCCGTCATGGTCTGGCCACCGAAGGCCAGCGTGGCACCGCTGACGCTGAACTCGGTCACGCCAGCGCCGTCTGCGAAGCTCAGCGCGATGCCCGGGTCGGTACTGCCGGGGATCAGCAACGTCTCGGTGATGCCGGTGCCGGTGGTGTTGACCCGGACGCTGGTGGTTCCGGCGATGGTGACCCCGGCCACCCCGATCAGGCTGACGGTGCCGCTGGCGACCAGGGCGTGGCCGCCGTTGTACGAAATCAGGCCGATCCGGGCGTTGCTGAGCATCACCCCGATGGCGAGCGGGTTGATCGCGCCGCTGGCGAGCTTCGCCGGGCCGCGTCCCAGGAAGATGGTGAGCCCGGTGCCGGCGAAGACCTGGGCGGCGACGCTGCTGCCCCCGACCGTGATGGTCTGGGTGCTGAAGGTGACACTGCCCTCGATGGTGACGAAGTCACCGATCGTGAGGCTGAGGTCGGAGAGCGTCAGCGCGAACACCGCGGCGCCGGTGGCGAACTTCACGCTGAGGGTCTGCCCGGCCAACTCGACGCTGGTGTCCACGGCTTCACCGGAGGTGTTGAGCTGCAGCAACACGCTGCCCGACACCGAGACACTGCCGGACGAGGCGGACGTCGTCCCGGAGAGGTAGCCGGCCACTCCGGCGGCGCGGAGCACCAGCACCCCGGAGCCGTTGTACACCGCCGGGGTGGTGGAGCTTCCGAGGTAGGCGGTGATGCCGCTCAGGGCGACGATCGTCTCGGTCACGCCGGCGGTGGTCGAGCGGCTGAAGCTGACCGAGCCGGTCAGCCGTCCGGCACCGAAGGTCAGGTCGGCATTCGCTACCACGACCGTGAGGCTGGCGGTGGCCGTGTCGAGGCTGACGCTGACGTCCGCCTCGAAGCCGGCGACGCCCGGAACCACCAGGCTGGCGTGCGCGGCGAAGCTGCCGGCCACTCCGGCGGCGGTGACGGCCAGGCTGGCGGTAGCCTCGCTGATGGTGACGTACGAGCCGATGCTCAGCTCGCCGTGGGCGAGGCTCAGCTGGAGCCCGGTGGGGGTCCGCGCGAACCACACCTCACCGCTGACCTCCACGCCCCCGACCGTGATGGTGATCCCGGTGCCGCCGATCCGGACGGTGCCCGCGGCGAGCGCGACGCCCGCGACGCTGACCTCGGCCGCGGTGGTGTTGACCTGCGCGGAGAACGTGCCTGAGACCCCGAGCCCGGGGATCGCCAGCGCCAGGTCGCCGGAGAAGGCTCCCCAGACGCCGTCGGCGGCGATGCCCAGTACGGCTGAGGCGCCGGTCAGGGTCACCAGTGAGCCGCCCAGGCTGAGGGTGGCATTGGTCACCGTGAGGCTGCTGCTGCTGCTGCCCGACTCGATGCTCAGGTCACCGGTCAGCGTCTGGCCGAGGACGTCGAGGCTGATGCTTGAGCCGGTCACGGTGAGCTGGCTGGTGGCGGTGTCGAGGCTCACGGCCAGCGAGCCGGTGAGGCTGACCCCGGCGAGGTTCACGGCGATGGCGCCACTCAGCGTGCCCGCCGTCCCGGTGCTGGTGAGCACGAGGTTGCCCGTGCCGGCGGTCAAGGTCAGCGAGCCACCGGCCAGGGACAGCGAACCGTTCGAGATCACGATCGCCAAGACGGTGGCTCCGGTGCTGTCCGCCGTGCGTGTCACCACCAGGTCGGCGCCCAGTTCCTGCCCGGCCACCGTGAGTTTCGCGGCCAGGACGCCGATCCGCAGGTACGGCCCGGCCGGTAGGTCCCCCACGGCCTCGGTGGCGGTGTTCACCGCCACCGTGAGAGTGCCGGTGAACGAGAACCCGGCGAGCCCGGTCACCACGTTGGCGCTCAGCGTGCCGGCGATCCCGGCGTTCGACAGGCTCAGTGAGCCCTGGACGGTGTCCAGGCCCAGCAGGGTCGTGGCGCCGTCGGAGATGGTCAGCGACCCGTCGCTCAGGGTGAGCCGGGTTTCGGTGACTCCCCCGCTCGTGGTCTCGGTGACGGCCAGGTCAGCCACGACGGCCTGCCCCAGGATGCTCAGCGTTGCCCCGTTGACCTCGACGGACAGGAAGCGGCTGGTGGCAGTGCCGACCTCGGTGGTGCCGAACGTCACGGTGCTGGCGCCGACTGTCGTGGTGAAGCCGTCCAGGAAGCTGTTGAGTCGCAACCTCGCCGCGCCGGAAGCGGTGACCCCGGCGAACCCGACCAGCGCCAGGGTGCCCGACGCATCGATCGCGTAGTGGACGCCGGTGCCGTCGCTGGCCACGATCAGGGCGACGCTGGCGGCGCTCACCTGAACGCCCTGCCCACTCGCTCCGATCAGCAGCGACTGCCCGGTCACCGCGATGGCCACTCGCAGCGAACTGCCGGACAGCGCCAGGCTCGCAGCCACGGACGCGTTCAGCAGCCCGGACGCTTGGGCGGTCGCCGTCAGGGTGCCGCTCCAGCCAGCCGCGGTGAGCGTCAGCGTGCCGCTGCCGTCGGCGATGACGATCCGCTGGGCGGTGCCGGCGCCGAGGTCGAGGCTCAGGGCGCTGACGGTGAGGGTCACGGTGTCGCCGGTCGCCGTCGCTTGGACGGTGCCGGCCATCGTCTGCCCGGCCACGCTGAGCGCGAGACTCCCGGCCACCGAGAGCCCGGACGCGCCGTAGGACACGGCCACCTCGGTCAGCGTGAGCCCGGCGGCCGAACCCGCGGTGGCTGAGGCGGCGGTGAGGGCGAAGCTGAGTCGGCTGGAGCTGGCCAGGCTGGTCAACGTGAAGGTCCCCGACGACAGCGTCAGCTGACCGCCGGCGACACTCGCCGAGACGCCGGTCGCGGCCACGACCAGGTCGGAACCGGTCTGGGAGATGCTCGCCTGGGCGGCGACGATGCTCGCGACGCTCGTGCCGCCGGAACTCACCTGGAGGCTCAGGTTGTTGACCCCGAAGCTGAGGGTGCCGGAATCGAGCGCCTGACCGGCCAGGGCGTAGCCGACATTCAGCGTGCCGCTGCCGGTGACGGACCAGCTGCCGGCGGTGAGGCTGACGGTGAAGCTGCCCTGCACCGACGCGCTACCAGTCCAGGCTGACCCTGAGCCGGTGAGGCTGGTGATCGTGAAGCTGACGCCGGTCAAGGTGACACCGGGGGCCAGGGCCAGGTCAGCCAGGGTGTACGTCCCAGCGACGGCCGCGGTCAGTCTGGGTAGCAGCCAGGTGATGACAGCGGCCAGCGGGGTGCCGCTGGTGTAGCTGCTGAAGTGGGGCAGGTCGGCGGTCAGGGTGCCGGTGGCCGCATCGTAGATCGTGGCCTGCTGGGCCAGGGTGCCGTCCGGTGCCAGGTAGTAGATGACCGACCCGGCCGCGCTGGCCGGAACCTGGATGACCAGCCGGGGGGCGATGGCGAAGGAGCTGAGGGGGGCGCCGGTGGCGGCGTCGACGGCGTGCAGGTCGTAGACCGGCGAGTCGAGGTGCAGGCCGCCGACCGTGACGGTACGCGGGGTGATGGTGACCCAGGCATTCGCAGCGAGCGAACCGGGAGCGAAGCTGAGGCTGGCGCCGGGAGCGGTCAGGGTGCCGCCGAGCGCGGCGAGGACGAGGACGGCTCCGGCAGGCGGCGGTGTGGCCGCGGTGGGGGTCGTGGTGGTGGGGGCGCTGAAGCTGGTGAGGTCGGCGGTGACGGGTGCGGTGGTCGTGAACTCGACCGACGGTGGTCCCCGTCCGGCATGCAGCGTGATGATGCCATCGGAGTGGATCGGGGAGTCGAGCGTCACCAGAGCCCGCAACGCCGCCAGATGGACGGCGACCGCAGGAAGCGACGAGGCCTGGCCGCCACTGACGATGGCCGCCGAACTGCCACCCATCAGCGCGAGCAACTGGACGCTGCCGGCCTCGAGAGCCAGGCCTTCGGAGACCTGCACGCCCGCCATCGCCGTGACCACGGAGGTGGCCTGCGCCGACAGCGCCACGGGCAGCGCGATCGTGATGCCGCTCAGCCCGCCAAGGCTGGCCAGCACGCCGGCGTCGAGGAGCACCCAGCCGCCGCGCTGGACGACCGACGACGTCTCGGACGTCCCAGTGGCGGACAGTGCCAACTCGCCGGCGGTCGTGACCGATCTGGCCACCTTCGCCAGCACCCGGTGGTCGGCGAGCACGAGGGCCACGCCCTGGCCGGTTGCACGGGCCGTGGCGGCCTGCGTGGCGGTCAGGGCCAGGCCGCCCTCCAGCACGAGCGCGGGCCCGGCGTCGACAAGGGCCGTCGTGACCGCCCGGGACGACGTGAGGGCAGCGCCGCCGGTGCTGTTGGCCGCGGTGGTGTCGGTGCTGGTGGCGACGAGGGACACATCGCCGCCACCGATCAGGTCGGCGTCCCTGGCCAGTTGAGCCAACGTGGTGGCGTCGCTGATGGCGATCGCCAGCGTGTCGGAGTTCACTGTCGTGTCGTGCACCGACGTCGCGTGGACGACCAGCTGGTTGCCCCCGATTGCGGCCGGACGGAAGGTGACCACAGCGCCGGGGGCGATGGCGGCGATCGTGTCGAGGTCAACCCCGGCCAGCGCCAGGCCGGCCGCACCGACCTCGACCCGGTCGAAGGCACTCGCGCCGAGCGTCGTGCCGCTAGCGGTGGTCAGGCCGACGCGGCCGGCGATGGTGGCGCTGGTGGCCGACGCGAGCCGTGCCGAGGCGGTGGATCCGGCACCCAACCCGGCGAGGCTCAGCACCCCGTGGGCGGTGGCCTGCAGGGCCACTGAGCCGGCGGCGACCGTCGAGTCGGTGAGCGCGGCTGTCGTGGTGCGGGTCAGGCCGGCCGTGAGCAGGTCTCGGGCCGAACCGGCCAGGTTGGTGGTGTTGGTGGCGCTGAGCGCGAGCGAGCCCGGAGTGGTCACGCTGCTGGAGGTGACCCCGACGGACGCCACGCTGGCCAGGTCACTGCCGGCCCCGGCGGTCAGCGTCGCCGCGGCCCGCAGCGAGACATCGCCAGTGGCCTCGATCGCCGAATCCGACAGGTCCACCACCGCTGCGGCGCCAGTGGCCCCGGCGGCGCTGGCGGCCAGCGTGACGTCGCCGGCGAACAGGGTGGCATCGCGCAGTGAAACCAGGGCCGAGGCAGCGCCCGTGCTCGAGGCGACCGCGGTCAGCGTGACCGCCCCGGTGCTGGTGGCGCCGCGGGTGTCGATGGTGGTCGCGCCCTCGGTGATGACTCGCTGGGCGGTGATCGCCAGGCTGGCGCCGGTCGCGGTCAGGTCGATCCGTCCGGTCAGGGTGACGGCCGAGCGCAGCGCCCTGAGTTGCGCCGCGAGGTGCGGGGCTGCGATCCGCAGGATCGCGAGCAGGCTGCTGAAGACCAGGGTGGACGACGAGTCCTTGGTGGCTTGCGTCCCCGTCACCTGCACGTCGGTGTCATCGCTGACGACGTCCACCTCGTGGTGCTGGGCCGCCACGTCAACCTGCAGCGTGCTGCGGAGTTGGCGCAGGTCGACGGTGATCTTGTCGGCAGCCTCGCCCTTCACCTGCACCGACGTGACACCGGCCGCTGGCGTGCGCGTGGTGACCCCGTCACTGGCGAACACGAATTCATCAGTGGCGGGGTCGTACCAGACCCGTCCGCTGGTGACTCCCAGACCCAGGGTCAGGATGGCGACGGTGCCAGCCACCGTCCAGGTGGCCAGGGGCGCCGGGGCTGCGGTTTCGGTGCTGGCAGGTGATGCCACCGCGGCGGCATCGACGATGGGTGCGGCGGCCGGGTCAGCGGTGGGGTCGGCGCTGGCGCTCGGCTCCGAGGTCGCGGACGGTTCGGCCGATGCTGAGGGTTCGGAGGAGGCGGACGGCTCAGCCGTGGGCTCTGCGTTGGGCTCGTCGTCGGTGGACGCCTTGGCCGCGGGCTTGCTGACCACCTCAGCGGGGGTGTCAGGCTTGGCGGCCGGCGGCGGGGATTCCTTGGCGGGCTCGGCCTTCGGCGCCGGCGCCGGCGCGGGCTCGTCTGCCTTGGTGTCGGCAGGGGGCGTGGTCTGGTCGGCGTCCCCCTCGATCGGGAGGCGCAGTGCCTGCGGTTCAGGGTTGGGCGACTGCGCGGCGGGCAGTGAGTCCGGCACCGCCAGCAACTGGCCTGGTCGCAGTTCAGGCGACATCAGGCCGGTGTGGCTGTGGCCCAGACCCACGGCGTGCCCAACCTCGTGACGCACGACCGTCAGCAGGTCGATCCGGTTCCAGCCCCAGCCGGAGGCATCCACGTCGATCTGGAGACGGTGCCCGGCAGTCGATCCGAGGTAGGACGGTGGCAGGTCGGACAGCTCCGCGGTGATCCCCGCGACGTCCGCGCCGGCCATACGCCATTCGGCCAGGGCCTGCTGTAGCGCCGACCTCAGCGCCAGGGTGCCAGCGACAGCAGTGCTGGTGGAATGACTCCCCGCCGGGAGGCCGGATACCCGCAGCGGGGTACCGGTGCTGGGGGGAGCGGTGCTGGGAGGCTCCGTCCCTCCCACCGACACCGTGCCCGTGCCGGCGTCAGCCAACGGGCACGAGATGGACGCCGCCTGGCCGTTGGTGCCGCCGACTGAGGAGCACTGGCTGGTGGACAACGCCTTCGCCAGCGCGGCGAGCGCATCCTGAAGCTTCGCGTTGGCCTTGGCCGTGGACTGGGCCTTGGCATTGGCCGTCGAGACGCGGGCCGCCCGTTGCTGCAAGGCGGCTTGCTGGGCCCGCTGCTGAGTGACGGCCCGTTGCCGGGCTGCCTCCTGGCGAGCCAGGATCCCAGCGATCACAGCCTGAGCTCGCTTGCCGCTGTACGCCTTCACACCGGTCGCCGTGCCGCGCAGCGCGACCACCGTGACCTGGGTGTCGGGCGCACTCTGGGTCGTTCGCTGGTTGGGGGCGGTGGTGGTGTGACGCGGCGGTGGGACTGCAGCGGCTTCGGTGGTGGGTAAGCCGACCAGGAGCGAGACCACCAGGGCCCACGCGGTCACCAGGCTCACAGGGCGCACAAAACGTCGTGGTGGTGAGGACCACCCCGACGCTTTCACCGACCTAACCTGGCGAATCATGCCCCCCCGTGCTCATATCACAGACTCGGATCGAACGCACTCTCACCACTCCGGGTGGCATTCACACCCTAGGCCGGTTGGGGCGCCTCCGGAACCCCTGGCCGCCCAGGTTGGGGGGCACAATTACCCGGGGCATGACTGAGCGATTCCGTCGGCGATACCCCCGCCGGCATGCTGGTTGATTCCCGGCAAGCTGGCGCGTCATGGCACGACACCGGGCGACTCGGGCACTGGAGCACCCAGGGAGCCTCGGAGCACACCGACTCTCCAAGCACCAATCGCGCTCCAGCCAGGGCGTCAGGCCACAAGTGCGACAGCCTGCGACAGGTGAGGGTCAGCTGATCCGACGGTACGCGGTCTCGTCGCCGTAGTCGGCGTAGCGGCTCGCGAGGTCGGAATACTGGTCGTCGCCACCGTCGTCGTCATCTTCGTCGACGTCATCAGCCTCCTCGTCGTCGACCTCATCGGCCAACTCCGGGGACACGGGATCGTAGGTGTCTCCACGCAGTTCCCGTTCCAGCGACGCGAAGTCGGTGGAGTAGGAACGATATTTCAGATCGCGAGCGACTTTGGTCTGCTTCGCTTTAGCACGGCCGCGCCCCATGGTTTCGGGTCAGCCCCCTCGCCTGTTCACAGCGGTCGAGCCGCTTCTCTGGTTCAGATTCGTCGTGACGCAAGGGTACCCAATGATCCGACGGTCGCAAAAGGACTCGCTCAACTCACATGGGCCGTCCGGGAACGTCAGAGCTCGCCTCACGAATGGATGTCCGTGCATCGGTCGCGGTGGTTCCTGATCTGTGTGGACAAGGAGCTGTCGATGGCACCCGTCTTTAGGTGACGAAGAAGTACCCGCGGTGCTAGGTCAAGGCCGCGAGGCTGGACAAGGGCTCGAGGCTCGATGCGCTGGTCGAGGCCACGGGCTGGACCCGGGACCATGCCCAGCGGACGGATCGGCTGGTGAACGCCCGCGCTGGTGCGGCCCGTGACCAGCTACACCGAACCGTCGGGTAGCCGGGGGGAGTTGCACCCCCGGCCCCCACGGAACCGGACGTGAGCCGCTCGGCTCATCCGGCTCTTGTCGTCCTGGTCACCAGGCCGTGCGGCACCATCGCCAGTGAGCGAGCATGGCCACAGCCGGTCGCGCTCCTCAGTCCCCGTCGGTACCGCCATGGACGACCCCTCCACCGGCCCCGGGCTACCCGAACTCGACACCGGCACCCACTGCGGCCGCTGGTGTTGCGTCTCGTGCAGAGGCGGTGGGGGTGCCTGCGCTGGCCGAGAACTCCCACCAAAGCGTTGGTCAGGTGGCCACCAGTGCGGTGGCCGCCGAGGTCGCCGACGCTGACACGTAGCCGGTCCGGGCAGCGG
>JBAVKY010000181.1:0-3458 GCA_049688555.1 Propionicimonas sp. | reverse complement strand
TAGGACCGCCGGGGTGCGGCAAGTCGTCCCTGGCGGCCGCGTTGCTGCAACGCGGGCATGCGGTGCTCACCGACGACGTCTGCGCGGTGACCATCGGCCAGGACGGCCGCCCCCTGGTCCTCCCGGGCACCCCCTTCGTGCGGCTCTGGGACGATGCGCTGGCCGCGCTCGGCATCCAGACCGGCGCACTCCGCCGCATCGAGACCCGCCACGTCGATTCCGAGGGACGCGAGAAGTACTTCTTCCCCGGACCCCCGCTCGGCGACGCGGCGCCGTTGTCTCGGATCTACCACCTCGTGCCAGGAACCGGAGCCGCGGCGATCAGCCCGGTGGCGGGCGCGCTGCGGATGACCACCCTGGCGAACGCGACCTACCATGTGGACGTGGCGGACGCCCTGGGTGCGCGCGTGAAACGGTTCCAACAGAGCGCGGCCGTGGCCCGCACCGTCGGGTTCGCGCGGCTCACCCGTCCGATGGACCTCGCCCAACTCGGCAAGGTGGCCCGCATGGTGGAAGCAGACGTCCAGAAGGAGAGCAGACCATGATCACCCGTCGTTCGATCGTCCAGGCTCGTCCCGGTGTCCACGTGGCAGACTTGGGCGCCGAACTCGTCCTGATGGACGCCAATGGTGCCGTTTACGGCGTCGATCAGGTCGGCGCGGCCGTGTGGGCCGAGATCGGCACGCCGGCCGTGGTCGGCCGGGTGATCCGGAACATGGCAGACGCCTTCGGTGTTACCCGGGAGACGGCCGAGCCAGGCGTCCTGGCCTTTCTGGAGCAGGTGCAACGCTTCGGACTGCTCGACGTCACCTTTTAGCACCTCGATAGGAAGTCGCCATGCCTGACGCCATTCTGTTGTCCCCGCTGCTCGTCGCCGGTGTGCTGCTGATGAGCGGAGTCGCCAAGCTGCGCCACCCGGGCTCTGACCGCGACGCGTTCGAGGCGCTGCAGGTTCCGGCGTTCCTTGCCGCCCCCTGGATGATGGCGGCGCTGCCGTACGCCGAGATTGCGCTGGCCCTAGGCCTGCTGCTCACCCAAGGCTGGGTACTGCTCGGCATCGCAGCGCTCGCGGCACTGCTGTGCGCCGGGTACTGGGTGCTGATCGCGCGCGCGGTGGTCGCCAAGCGGAAGGTGAGCTGCAACTGCTTCGGGCAGCTCACGACGGGGACTGTCGGCCCGTGGACTCTGGCCCGCAACTCCGTGCTGCTGCTCGTCGCGCTGCTGGCCGTGGCGGATGCCGCGCTGCTGCGAGACGTGGCGATCCTGCGCATCGCCGCTCTGGAGCCGGGGCAGGCCTGGTGGTTCGCCGGCGCGGTGGTGACGGCAGCACTGGTCGCGCTGGTGATCTATGAACCACCGGCTGCGCCCGTCCAGCCAGTGGCCCTGGCGGCGCCTGCCTCCGCTGCGCTTGCCTCCGCCGGTTCTGGCTCCACCGCACTGGCCCCCGCCGTCGCCGCGGCGGATTCAGACGAGCTGGAATACGTCCGCCACCCAATCCCCGAGGTCAGCCTGACCGACGCCGACGGCAACCTGGTCCCGCTGCGGGAACTGGTGCGTGACCGCGCCGTCGTGCTGGTCTGGCTGAGCTTCACCTGTGCGGCCTGTGGCGAGGTGATGACCCGGCTCACCGGTTGGGCCGACTGGATCCCGCAGATCGAGTTCCGGCCCGTGGTAGCCGACCTGGCCATGCTGGCGAGGCGGGCTCCGGAGCTGTCGGCCCTGGGAGGCTTGAGTGACCCCGGCTCCTACGTGCAGGCCGTGTTGGGCGAGTCAGCCGTACCGATGGCCGTGGTGCTGGGCGCCGACGGCCTGCTGGCAGGGGGCCCTGTCCTCGGCCTCGCGGCGATCTCCGAGATCGTGAACGACATCGCCGACCGCTTCGACATCCCGAAGACTGAGGCGGTTCACGAGCACGTGCATTGAGGTCGGGCCACCCGATCAACACCGGATCCCCGGGCAGAGACCTCCGCCGGTCGGTTCAGGCGTGCTCGCCTGCGACTTAGCCTGGTTGAACCGACCAGTCGGCCGGTTCGTCGTCGGTATCGGCGTCGGCGATCGCCTTGGTCCGTTGCACCTTGCCCGGCTGGTGGTGTTGCGGCGCGTAGACGGTGTAGACCTGCATCGGCTCGTCGCCGATGTTGGTGATGTTGTGCCAGCTGCCAGCCGGCACCAGGACACACCAGCCGTCGGTGACCTCCTGGTCGAAGGTCAACTCGTCCTTACTGGGTCCGATCTGGGCCCGGCCGCGGCCACCGTCGAGCCGGATGAACTGGTCGGTTTCCGGGTGCTGCTCCAAGCCGATGTCGCCGCCGACCGGAATCGACATCAGGGTGAGCTGCAGGTACGTGCCGCTCCAGGCGACGGTTCGGTAGTTGGCGTTCTCGAGCGTCTCGGTCTCCAGGTCGAAAGCCTGGGGACGGGGACCGATGTCTGTGATGCTCATGATTTCGACCCTAGTCGTGCCCGATCGGGGCCGGAGTCGAACGAGCCATTCGACCGTCCGGGTTATCTTCCCCCGATCCTTTCCGGCACAGCAGGCCTACGCTTGAGGTAGGGCGCACGCCCCCGGGGGCGCGGCCGCCCTACAACAAGGGGGTGGCGAGAATGTCGGAAACACAAGGCCGTGAGAACACCGGTCGCCGGCTCATGCTCTGCGCGGACGCTTTCCTCTTCAGCGGCGCGTTGTTCATGCTGACCGAAGGTTTGATGGGCATCGTGGTCGCGCTGACCGGATCCGAGGTGCGTATTCCGGAGTGGCTGGAGTTCGCGGGAATCTTCCTGATCCTGGGTTCGCTGGTCGCGGGCGTAGTGACAGCTTGGCGGGTGCACGGGCGCGCCTGGCAGCGAAACTCGTGGATCGGCCTACTTCTGGGGGTGGTGGTCGGCGGAGCGGCCATGAACCTGTTGATCATGGCGATCGCCACCTTTGGCCGCTTCATTCCGAACCCGGTGCCGGACGAGGGCCCCTGGGGATTGGTGATCGTGACGGTGGTTGCGGTAGTCGCATTCCTGGCTGTACCCGTCCTCGATGCGATTCGGGATCTCACGGGCCAACGCGTGCGGGTCCGCATCGACACGCTGCGCCTCGCGGCCTTCGCCGTGATCGTCGCCCTGGTCGCGGCGACGGTCGTGGTCGGCATTCAGCAGGAGAGTGAACTCGGGGAGGCCGGGCTCTTCATGGTGCTGCTGGCTGCGCCCGCTGCGCTCGCGGTGCTGGGCATGGACTTGTTCGAGGCGTGGCGGTCGAAGCGGGACGCGGGGGTGCCGTCCGTCCGTCCATAGCGGCACCGCGAGCGCCGGGATCGCCGATCGACTCGGCTCAGCAGGTGACGTGCAGGATCGCGCGAACGTCTCGTCGATCGAGTGACTCCACCAGTTCGCAGGCCCTGTCTGTGGGCACGGCGATGAGTTCGATGCCTCGCCTGGCCGCTTCGTCCTCGACGTCGGGAAGGATGGGC
>JBAVKY010000180.1:0-9902 GCA_049688555.1 Propionicimonas sp. | reverse complement strand
GACCCCGGCCGTCCCGGATCCCTCGGTGGGCACGTTGAACTTCCTGGCAGGCGGCCAGGCCGCCGGGTCGACAGGCTGCAACCGGTTCTCGGGGGCCTACGCGCAGTCCGGCGAGGACCTGACGATCACGACCGAGCTCATGACCGCGGCAGCCTGCATCGGGTCCGCCGGCGAGCAGGACACCGCGGTCATCGCCGCCCTCGAGAAGGTCGCAACGGCCGGCGTTGCCGCCGACCAACTCGTCCTGTAGGACGCGCAGGGGGCACAACTGCTCGTCTACACACCCGGCCTGGCTGGTCTCCAGGGAACCTCGTGGACTGCGACCGGCATCAACAACCGCAACCAGGCCGTGGCCTCGAGCGCCACGGTGACCACCATCACCGCGGAGTTCGGCCAGGACAACGCGCTCAGCGGGTTCGGCGGCTGCAACAACTACACGTCGACCTGGACCACGACCGAGCCCGACGGCCTGACTATCGGCCCGATCGGAGCCCAGCTCGTGGCGTGTGAGAGGGAAGTGCAGGACACCGAGAACCAGTACTTCGCCGGCCTGACCAAGGTGACCACCTACCAACTCGAGGGCAACCAGCTAACCCTGCGCGACGCCCAAGGTGCCGTACAGGTGAGCTTCATGCTTGCCGCCGACTGAGCCGACACGCACTCGGAGCACGTCCGCACGCGGCGAAATGACGTGGCTCGAGAGTCCCGAACAAGTGTGTTGGCAATCAGTGACGCTCAACACCGCTCGCGTCCCAACACGGGCACCGGTTCAACTAGTTGGTCCAGACGTCTCGGTCGGCTCGCCTATCGGATGAGTCGAGTGCCTCAAGGGTGCGGGTGACCAACTGTTCCGGGTCAGCGCACTTTCCTGCCTTGGCTAGAGCGGCTGCGGCTGCCGGAACGGCGCCGGCCGGATCCGGATGGCCAAGGTCGGCCGCGGTCTGCCGAGCTCGGCGGAGGCCGTCGAGACGTGTCTCGTCCGTGGGTTCGTCTTCGTCGTACCCGAGCATCGCGAGAATCGCGAGAATCGCGGATGCAGCCTCTGGCTGGAGAGCGCGTGCAGCCCCGTGCATGGCCGCGTACTGCCACGCCGGCAGATCGTCGGGAGCCTTCTCCCGGGCCTCGCCGTAGATGCGCCGCAGGGCGGCAATTCCGTCCGGGTTCGCAACCCACCACGCGGGCCGAGCCAGCGCGAAGGCACCTGCCCGCGCTTTCCATCCATCGGCCTCGGCAAGTCGAAGCATCCCCTCGGTTCCCAAAGGAAGGTCGACGATCATATCCGCGGCGAGTTCGACCTGGGTGTCGAAGGCCGCGGCGATGGCTGCCTCATCCACGTCCGTGTCCGTCGAGTTCTCGATCGCCAAGTCGCGGATGGCGTCGACTACTGCGGGCGTCCCGAAGGAGATGAGGCCTAGTTCTCGCGCGATTCGGCGGAGGCCAAGATCGTCGCTCCATATAGGCAGCTGTCGTTCTAGGGCCAGGTGGAGGACATCGACCCACTCAGCGTGTTCCCGCTCGTTCGCGAGTTGAGTGAGGGCTGTGCGCTCGGTAACCGCACGTACCTGTACCCGGTCGGTGTAGCTCTGTACACGTTCGGACCGGTCGTAGAGTCGCTTGAACTCTTCGTCGCTTAGTTCGGTCATGGCGATTCTGTTGCCCTCGGGGTCCCAGCGGATCGACCCGGGACTTCCTGCCAGCCCGCGTATGTCGAACGCTGAACGGTGGAGACCAAGCATCGCTGCCGGTGGGGTCACCATCGACAGGTACCGACCGGTGAGGCGATTTGGGTCGGTGAGGCCAGTGAGCGTCACGACGGCGGACGCGTCGACAACGATCTCCCGGTTGAATTGCTCGCGAGCTGCAACTGTCTCGATCTCGTGTTCGGCGTCCTCCGGAGATCCGGCCACCAGGACACCCATCGCACGCTGGATGACCAAGGTCGCGTAGCCGCGACTCATTACGCCGGCGAGGAAGCCCAACGGAACGCGGCAGGCGCGCACCAGCTCCACCAGATCCGCAAGCTCGGCATCCACCTGAGAGGCGTTCTTGAGCGTCTCGACCATTTGCCCGACGAGATCGTCGGTGTCCGTACCCTTGAGAACTCTGATGCCGGTCCGGTCACCGTGCTTTTCGACGAGCTTTCCCATCAGCTCAAAAGCACGGCGATGCAGGTCTCCGGGGACAGAGTCCTGCGCGAGGGCACGCCGTTCCTCCAATTCGGCGTCGTCGAGCTCGTCGAGCTCGACGATGTCGCTCTGCTCGGTGGTGACCGATTCGGTCTCGTCGTCGCCAACGCCGTGGGTACTGAAGACGATGTGCCCGAGCAGGGCTGTGGACAGTTGAGGGTCATCATCGAACCTCTCGGCGAGCGCGTAGGCGTCCATCGCGATCCGTTCGTTCCACTTCAAGGTCGCGTGAGCGCGCAACCACGCCTCGGCCTCATCTCGAGACCGGACTACCGGGCGGTATTCGGCAACGACCTTCGCCGCCTTCTTGATACGTCCTTGGTTGGTCAATGCGATGACCAGACGCCACACCGCGGAGTCCGTGGGGTTGTCGAACAGGTCCAGGACCTGCGCGAGGTATCGCTCGGCGGTGGCCCAGTCCTCTTGGTCAGCGGCGGTGGCGCCAAGAAAGGTGAGCAATCGACCGCGTTCGATGGGACGGATGGTGGTGTGCGCGATCGCGGCCTCGGCGGCTTTGACCGCTGCGGGCCCTCCTCCGGCGTCGATCAGGCAGTCGGCCTGGTGGATCAGGTACGCCTCAGACCCAGTGATCTCGTATAGGGACGCGGCTACGTCCGCTGCCTCTTGGTGGCGATCGGCCTCACGAAGGAGCCCAATCAGGTGCTCGGCGGCTCCGGGGTCGGTCTTCGCGAGCTCCCGCAAGACCGGCAGGGCACTATCGAGATCGTCGTGTGCTGCAAGGAGTGCCGTCGCCAGCGCGACGACTCGGTCCGGGATGATCGAGCGCTCGACCAGGTCTTCGAGTCGGTCCCGGACGTCGACGCCTTCCAGAGCGAGAACGACCGCGTGCCGCGCGACCTCGTCGTGTTCGCCCTGGTCGAGCGATTTCTCGAACGCCTGGAGGCGAAGGTCGGCCACCTCGGCGTCATCGAGCTCCAGGACCCCTACGCCGGCGCGGATCAGTTGGTCGGCCGGCTCCTGACCCAGCAGGTCACAGGCCGCGGCGACGCTATCGTGACGACCGAGGGATCGTGCTGCATAGGCAGCCATCCGGACGATGGCACGGTCCAGGTCCTTCGGCTCGGCGGCGCCGTGTGGGGGCGGCAGGGTTAGCCTCAGGAGCGCCTCGAACTGGCCGCTGCTGCCGTACGCTCGCGCGAGCTGTTCGATCGGTTCCGAGGTAGGGCCCGACCAGGTGCGCCGCTGGTCGATGACGTCCCGTAGGAGGCTCGTGGCGTCGTGGAGATCCGAGGCCGCGGACCCGGACTGACTCCAGCGCGTCAGAAGGTTCTCGGCGAGCTGTTTCCTCGACTCGTCGCTCGTCTCATCGAGTCGCAGCGCCTGGCGTCCGTGTTCGACCGCGGCGTCGAGGTCGTCGGAGCGTCGCGCCTGCATCGCCAGGAGTCGTTGCGCGGCAACGGACTCGGTGACCTCGGGGATGTCTTGGGCGAGAAGAGGGTCGAGCGCCCAAGGCCTTGCCTCTGGCAACTCTCGCGAGAAGATCGTCCTCGCGATCGCCACGTACACCTTGTCCGGATCCGTGAGCGCGTCGACCTCTGCGAGGGTTGCCAAGGCGGCCTGTGGTTCGCCTTGGCGCAGCAACAACGCAGCCGAGACCAGGTCGCGGCTTCTGCGTACTTCGTCGGCGGTCGCCGCGGCGGCACGGACGAATGCCTTCGCCGCTTCCGCAGTAATGTCGTGGTCCGAGGCGTAGGCAGCGATCGCACGCCAAGCCCAGTCAGCGTTCCGGGTGATCCACACCGGCGACGTCGCCAGGAGCGAACGGACGGTTCCCAGCGCGTTCGTCCGACCTTCGGACAGATGCATCGCCAGCAGCGCGGCGTCGGCTCGCTCACCCTCACCTCGGCTCTCGAGAAGGGTCCGGACCGGCGGAGGAACACTGAGCAGCGAGTAGTCGAAGCGCGAGACCGCATGCTGCTCGAGCCCGCTGGCGATCTCCTGCCACTCAGCGCCGGCGGTCGCAACGGTTTGATTGCGCGGCACTTCGATCTTGTAGTTCTTCCCGGTCCTGATAACGGTCGCAGCCGAGACCCGCTGCCAGTACATCTCCCCGGAGTCCAGATCGACGAGCACAACAAGGACCGGGAGTGCGTGGCCAAGCCAAAGCTTGGCTTTGCGGGTCTTGAACGGGAACCACCAGCCGTTTGGCGAAGGCCGACTGAAGTACGACGGGCCGCCCTTGATCTGCAGCGCGATCAGGCGCCCGGTGCCGACCTCGTCATCGCCCTTCTGGCCCTTAAGCAGGTCGAACTTCTCGATGTGCGCGTCGATGCCTTGATCGGTGATGGGCTGCTCTCGGAAGAACCAGTCTGCGCGTAGGGAAGCCTCTTCGACGACCTTCACGGCGAGTCGACTGGTGCGCTCGGTCACGGCGGTGCGGCTCCTCGTGGTCAGCTGCTCAGGTTGGACAACCTACCGAAGCTTCTCGCTCGGCATGCAGCCAAGCGAACTCGCAACAGGTCGAAGGGCGGCCGAGGGATCGGGGCTGTCCGTCCCAGTGGACCTCGGTCCAGGGCTCTTGTAGGGCGGTGAAACAGTCCGGCGGGAGTGACCTTCCCAGGGCGAGGGCGTGCCCGAAAGGTCGGCGAGCGAGTGCGTCAATATGGGCGCTGCGATGCGCGCCTGAATGCGCCAGCTCGCGGCCGTGACGCAGCCGCCGCTGACTCAAGGAGGCAACCGAGTCAGGCGGTGTTGTGTGCACAACGTACGGACGCAGTTTGCCAGACACCGCGAGGTGTGAGTACATTGGCATCACAAGTCCGGGAAGGGGAACTGACTCATGCCCACTGAGGAAGCCGCAACTGCCCGTCCTACGCGTGACTCGCGGCTGAACATCCGTACATCGGCTAAGCAGGACAACCTGATCCGTCAGGCAGCGCAGGCAGTCGACAAGAGCGTGAGCGAGTTCGTTCTAGACAGCGCGACGGCGACCGCTGAGCATGTTCTGGCAGATCGCCGTTACTTCGCAGTCACCGATGAAGCCTGGCAAGCATTCGAAGCCGCGCTTGAGCGGCCAGCCGTATTCAAGCCCAGGCTCCATGAACTGCTCAACGAAGACTCGCCGTTTGTACCGCAGACGTGACGTCGTATCGGGAGCCTGTCCGGCTGAGTCCTGACCACGAGGTGTCTGGGTTCCGGTGCGGGAGTCAACCTCTAGACGACTGGCTCAAGCGCTACTCGTTGATCAACCAGCGCGCCGGCATGACGACCACGTTCGTCACGACGGTCGACGACTCAAGCGAGGTCATTGGGTTCTACTCTCTGGCAACGGGCGGCATTGACCACCAAGACGCGCCTGCGAGGGTTACGAGGGGAGTGCCGAAGCACCCGATCCCGGTCATCGTTCTCGCCCGTCTGGCGGTGCACGAAGACCATCAAAGCCAGAAGCTTGGCCGTGGACTCCTGCGAGACGCGCTTGTGCGCGTCTCAAACGCGGCGGAGGAGATCGGCGTCCGAGCGCTACTCATCCACGCCAAGGATGACGAGGCTCGGGGCTTCTACTTGGCCCATGCTGAGTTCGAGCCGTCGCCGGTCGACCCCTTGCAGTTGTTCCTCCTGCTTAAGGATCTGCGCAAATCAATCAATCATTAAGGCCATCAAGTCCCGCCAATCGATTCTGCCAGAGATCCTGTTGCTCTTCCTCTCCGACCTCTTCTGCAAGGTCTAGGCCAAGACGGCAGATGTACGTCCGGAGATCGAAATATTCGATATTCGGTTCGTCGGACGAACCCAGATTGCCCCAAAGCCAGGCCGGCTCGCTACGTCCGCCTAGCTGATCGTGTGCGCGCTCGGCCGTCGTCAACGCGTCCGCGACCCTTCCAAGCAGGCGCAGTGCGATTGACTGGTTCAGGAGGTTCAGAGGCTTGGTCGTAATGCCGAGCTCCTCTGCACGTACGAGCGCACCGAGGGCGACTTCGGGGTCGTCAGGCGTCGTACAGAACCCGTAGTTGTTGTGTGCCTCCGCGTCCTGCGGTTCGAGTATTCGCGCGGCGTCGAACAGGGCGGCAGCTTCACGGCGACGACCGGCGCTGAGCAAGCCGATGGCCTGGCTCTTCACCTCAGCCAGCCGGGAGCGCGAGCCTTCGACCGCCCTCCGGGCGAGTTCGCGATCGACATCGCTCTTGGTCAGTTGTCGGCGCATCATCTCTCCGACGGAGACAGGCGGATCCTGCCTGCCACGCAAGTACTGATACTCATGATGAAGTGATGTCTCGGCCCAGTCCCGAAGGTACGTTTCGGTGAAGCGATCGATCATCCAGCGAGCCTGACCATCATCGGAGTCGTTGCCCGCGGTGATGCTTTCCGTGGGGGTCCACGACACAATGTCACGTAGCGGCGCCTGCTGAAGCCAACGCTTGATCCATTCGAGGTAGCCAGTCTGGTGCGCGGCCGCCAGCAATTGGCCGATGTCAGCGCCGCCGTCGCACTCACCCATGTGCTTTTCGAAGGCATCGAGCCATGGGGCAACCCAGTGCGGGCGCAACTCCGTCCCGCTGGTCTCGGAGTACCAGCCGATCACCCATAGCGCCAGCATCGTTGGGATTTCTTGCGCCAGCCCGAACCGCACGATCCACTCTGAGTCAAATCCTCGTTGACCGAGGTATGCGAGTGCGTTGGTGGCATCAATCTCGCGCATGAGTAGGTACTCACCAGCTTGACTTCGGGGCGGATACACAAGAGCCGATCGAAGTCGTTGCAGCAGCGACGACGTGTGCCAGTTCGCGCCCGGCACCGCGGTCGATTCACTTAATAGGCACTGTCGAGCGTCAAACAGCGGCCCGGCGAGCATTGGCCCGCCGCTGTGTCCAGGCTTCGATAGGCGCACGGCCTCGTCTCGGCACTGTGAATGGCAGGTTCGCTTCCCGTCTGACGTTTCGGCGTACGGGCAGTCTGGGTGCAAGGCAGGCGGGCAAGAGTCGGCGTAACGCACCAAGGCCACTGAGAACAGTTGTGTCTCCTGGTCCACCTTCGCTCCCTTGCTGCCGAGGCCCCTTTCGTCGCGGAGCCGTCAATGGACGATACGCGGAGGATCCGACACTCCACGGGATCGGGCACGACTTGACCGAGTTCGGCGCTGGGCGGCTGCGGTGAGGGGCGGCCCGACTTGCTGAGGCTTCGTGTACTCGAGCCCTGGCCTTTGTTGTGCAGGACCGAAGTCACGGGGGGACTTGAGCCCCCTGACGCGCCCATAGTGGGCGATAGGGGCGCCCGGTGGGGCTTGGTGTTGCGGGTGCCGAGTCAGGATTCCACCTGGATTCGACCGATCCCCCTTGCGCGGCTGTTGCCGCCCGGCCAGCGCCTGCCGGGATGTGCCGGCGGCGTTGTGGCAGTTCTTGCGAGCAAGGACGTGGAGATGTACCAGGCCGATGCGGTTCCGTGTGAGCCGGCCACGATCCCCGCGAGGAGGGAGGAGGGACTCTTGGCCCCCATCTCACAATCCTCACCCACGCCACCGGCGCCTCGACCGTCGTTCGCAGCGAGCATCTCCGGGTGCAGCGCCGTCGGCGGCGGCCCGCGAGGAAGCCCTCGACGCGGACGGGGGAGAACGCGCCGAGGGCTGTACAACCGTAGCCGGTCCCTGCGCTCGGCGCCCCCTCTACTTCCCTGATCGGCGCCCCGCCTCGATCGTGGGGCCGGCCCCCTTCCGCGGATCTGCCCCTATCGTCGCCCAGGCCAGTCGCCCGAGTAGCGCACTACCGCGACGCCCGCGCCAACAGCACCTCGATCCGAGTGTTGAAGCAGCTCCCTCTCGGGGTCATCTGGCAACCCGCCGCTGTGGCAGCTGCAGTGCGGCGGCGAGTTCGGTGTCGGTGAGTTCGCCGGGGTCGCGGCCCTCGGGGATGTCGGCTAGGCACAGTCCGCGGGCGCCGGCGTCGCGGAGCAGGTCCCATGCGCGCCATGTGGCGGCTTCGCCGGCGGTGTCGCCGTCGTAGGCGAGCAGGATGGGCACCTCGTGGGTTCGCCCGAGTGCCACGATCCAGTCGGCTTGGGCGCTGGTCATGGCGGTTCCGCAGGGGGCGATGGCGGCCCAGGGCCCGGCGAGTGCGACGCGGACGACGTCGAAGGGCCCTTCGCAAACGACGACGGCCTGGATCGAGTCGCGATCTGCTCGCAGCGACTGGCTCGCCTCCCAGCCGCCGAACAGGGCCCGGCTCTTCGTGTAGGCGGCGTTGGTCGGGGAGTTGACATACTTGGGTGCGTGCTCGTCGGTGTCGTCGACGCGCCGGGCGGTGAACCCTCGGATGCAGCCGTCGTGAAGCCCGCGGATGGGTAGCACGACCCGCCCACGGAAGCCGTCGTAGGTCCGCCCGGACTCTGCCCTGCGCAGCAGTCCGGCGTCGACTCCCACTTGGGTGGGGATCCGGTGGCGGCGCAGCAGGTCGGTGATGTCGCGCCAGTTGGGTGCGGCCCAGCCGGGCGCCCAGCCTGCGGTGGCCACGGCTGCGGGCGTGAGCCCACGGCCGACGAGCCACATGCCGACCGGCGATGTGACGGCGGCGTTTCGCCAGCGCAGCCATGCCAGCTCGTTGGCCGCCACGATCTGCTCGGTGGTGGCCATGCGGATCACACCGCCCCAACCTTGATTCGCCCGAAGGCATGGGCCAATCCAGCCAAGGCCCAGCCTCGACCGGAGCCACTGACCGGCCTGCGAGTGACTGGAGTCACAACAACCGCCCCCCTGGTAACGGCGCGGCAACCCCACCTCGTACGCTGCGGGTGCTATGGGAGGCATGCGCCCCACGGCAGCGCCACGAACGGTGGCTCCGTCGCGTTCGTGCGCCCTCCGATCCGGTGACCTCGGGGCAGCCCACGCCGGCCGTCGCCCCCGGGTTCTCCCCGCCTCTGCCCATCCGATGGACCGTGTCTTGGTGGTGCCCGCGCACAGCGAGGCCTGCGGATCCGCCCTCGCGCAGGCTCGGGTCCTCGCTGGCCGGGCGACTTCGGAACACCGTCGCTCCTCGCTTCCCCTCGACTGCGCTGCATGTTATCGTAGCGGCCCGAGGGAGGCTTGCGCATGACACGCACAGGACCGAAGGGGCCGCCGCTGTTCGACGTCCTGGCGCCCGCGGGACGCACGCCCTCGGCGTTCGAGCTCGCCGCGCAGGCCGTTATCGCCGCGTCGCAGGCCCGCCCGGCGACAGCGCCGCCAGCACCCGAGGTGACGGATTCCACCACCGGCTGGGGTGACGTCAACGCGCAGGCCAGCCCGCAGCCCGCGACTGCGGTCGTCCGCCTTCGCGCGCTGCAGTTCGATGAGGAGCCGCCGCTCGCGTCCCGTTCAGCCGGGCACCCTGGCGCATCGGACTCGGACGCCCGGGACTCCCCCGGTCCCCGGGTTTCGGCGTTCGCCGCAGCGACCGGCGCCGCGCTGAGCGCCATCCCCGTCCCGCCCCCGGCCGCCGACGTCCGCGCTTCGGCTCCTGCGCCACCAGTCCCCTCGGTATCCCCGACCGAGGGGACCGAACCGGGGTCGAAACCTCTGCAGGCGAAGGCACTCACCCGATCGGCCGCTGGACACGACGACACGTCCCGCACCACACCCGAGGACCACGGCCACGGAGCCGACGTCGCTCCTCCCGCACCATCGACGACCACCGATGCACCTGCTGTGCTGGGACCGGAGCCCGGCCCCGGACTCGCCCCGGTGGTGGGCTTGGCTGCCGACACAGCACTTGGCGATGACCCGGACCAGTC